>JBBRGW010000241.1:0-6582 GCA_038223525.1 Pirellulales bacterium | reverse complement strand
GATCCGCTATTTGGACGGGACAATGGTCCCATCCTACTGGTGTCTTTCACCCTGCCGCTCCCCTTAAGAAGCTTAAGGGGGCGAGGAAAGCAAATCCAAAGTTCTGGGATAATGTTGTCCCACATACACGATCTACACGATCTACTCGATCGTCTGAACCGTAATCGCCATGACAATCGGGGCCGAAGCGTCGGGACCCTTGACCAATTGGATCTTGGAAAGTGGCTCACGCGACTCGGGCTTGATGGTCAGATATCTGATCTGTTTGCCTCGCAAGTTGTAAGCGAATTCGCTCTTGGGTACCTCGGTTCGATTGATGTAGTCGGCGAAGTGCACACCATTGATTAGTGGATGATCTTCGGTTTTTCCGTTCGCATAAACCAATCGGACAATCATCGATACTGAGCCCTTTTGCGAAGCAGGAAACGACCAGCCTCCGACACCACTGAGCATGTGTATTGCCGTCGCGGCAGTCTGGCAAGTCAACTCGACTTCCTTTGGCATCTTGGGAGCCATGACTCCATTGGGGCCATAAAGCATGATCGCATTAGGGACTTTGTCTCCTTGAGGATCGACCAATACGAAAGGTACGTCCTTGAAAGTCTTGGGTGACCAATCCGAAAAGACCATTCGCTCTTCGAGCCCTTTTTCGTCAAAGAACATTCCCTTAGTGGTGGTGCTGGTTGCAACCTTGTCGATCGGGAGCGGTACGTACTTGCCTTTGCTCGCCAAGAACTCCAAAAGATCTCTCATCTCCACTTTACTCATCTGGCCTTCGAAGCCTTCAGGCATGAGGGACTTCTGCGAAGCGATCAACTCCTCGATGTCGTCTCGAAGGACGACTTCCTTTTTTCCTTGTGCGTTGATGATCTCGATCGAAGTTTTGCTTTCACCGGCTAGCATGCCTGTTAATACGATACTATCTGTCGTCCGAATGCTGTAGGTTCTAAAATTGCCTTCGACACTTCGGCTAGGATCCAGAATATTCATAAGCAGTTCGTGCTTGGGGTGGACCGACATGCCTGTTAAGTTCGGTCCAATGTTCACTCCGAGGTCGCCGTGTTTATGGCATGCCGCGCAGTGTTTCTCATACATGGCTTTACCGCTTCCTGCGTTGCCAGCTTCTTCGGTGATCGACATCCACGCGTCGAGCACTTTTTGGCGGTCGCTATTCGGGACCCCACCGCTGTTCTTCATGACTGCGAGTGCTTTCTCTTTCACCTTGGCGTCCGGATGCTCTCTCAACGCCTGCTTCTGATCCAATTGCAAATCGCTGATGCTCAACTTGTTCCCCTCCATCAAGTCGAGCAACTCCAACGTGGAAGGTGTCCGACTGAGCATCACCCGAATGGCATTCTTGCGGAAGTCAGGCGGAAGCGTTCTGCTCCGTTCGATGAGCATGCTCGCCATTCCTTTCGCACGCGATGAGCTCAACGCCTGAACCATGCCAGACGAAAGCTCCGGTGCTGATTGTGGCGTTACTTGAGCCAAGATATCTGAAACGACGTTACTGCTCTCTGGCTGCAAAACGATCAATTGTTTGGCGGCTGCAACGCGACTCTCGGTGTCCTTTTTAGCATCGCCAAACACGGTAATCAGCTCTTGTTTGATCTTGTCGAGTCCTTCGCCTAAGTCCTTGACTCCAAATGAAGTTGCCAATTGCAAGACTTGACTCTTGGACTCGATCGGCAAACTTCCGTTGAGCCACAATGCAAGCAGTTTGTCACCAGCGCTCTTGGAAACCGATATCTCGTAATCCTTGGGCCAGCCTGCAACTAAGCCTCGAATAATGGTCGCGGCAACACTTGGAGTTCCAGGAGTGACAATGAATTTCTCGATTCCAGTCGAATCCATCTTGGAGCGGGCTGCATGCTGAGCTACGACACCAATCTGCTTAAGAACTACTTCAGACGGTTGCCAGTCTTTTTGCGTGATCAAGATCGGCAATAGGGCTTTTGCATGTGTCGCAGCAGCCGTCGTCCAAGCGTCCAGCAGCCAGCGGTCGGTGGTGGTTGCGGTCGCGGACTTCAACTGGGATACCAGATCAGGTCGTGCAAGAACAGAAAGTACTCCTTCATTGGATGCAGGGATGTCTGCGACTTTGAGCAGAGCAGCCAATCGAACCTGTGGGTCAGCATCATTGAGGAGACCGGCCGCCAGGATTGCGTCTAACGTCTTCGGACTGTTGGGAGACACCTGGATGGCATTTCGACGAACGCCAGCGCTTTTGTGTTTCAAAGCGGATGCGAGGTCTATGTCCATAGTGCTTGCTCGCGGAGCGACCAACGCTACAGCCTTAGTTGGCTTCATTGCATTGAGCACCCACAACGCATGAATTGCTCCAACGTTGAGTTCGTTGCTGTCGACGGTTGGGTCAACGACGAGCGCTTGCAACGCTTGCATAGTCGCGTTGTCCAATGCCCCCTTCTCGATAAGCAAACGCTGTGCATGTTTTCGCCACAGCATGGTCGGGTGCTTCAATGCTGCAATGAGTGCTGATTCATTGCTAGGGTCTAAACCTTTGAGAATGGTTTTGTCGGCAGCTTCGAGAGCAGCTTTGTCCATTCCTTCGCTGCCGTTGTACACCACGCGGTAAATGCGTCCATACTTTTTATCGCGCAGCTCGCTTTCATAGGCATTTCCTTTACCGGTTGAAAATCCCTGAGGGGTTGGATTGTGCTGAATGATGAAGTTGTAAAAGTCGAGGACCCAAACATTCCCATCCGGACCAACTTCGGCCATGGTGGGCGACGACCATTCGTCGTTGCTTGCGGCCAGATTGAATGAATTGGTGCTTCGGTATCCTGCACCATTTCGATCGATCACAAATGTTCCGACCAAATGGCCGGTTGGCTCGCAAACAAATGCGACACGATTCCACCAGCTTTTTGGATACTTGCGGGCCGTGTACAAAGCATGACCGCAACCAGCCGTAGAGCCACCATGAAAGTCTACTTGGCGAACATTCGGAGTGACCGGATTGAAATTATTGCTGTCCGCCATGGAGGCTAGAACTTCAGGGGACCAGCCGTTTACTCGTTCGTAGTATTGGTTCGCAATCGGCATAAACATGCTCGGTGTCCCGTTGGCAGTCGATCCGAAGATGAGCCCTTCTTCGCTTTGGCCGAACCCCCAAGTATTGTTATTGCTCGAGCGAATAAACTCCAACTTGGTCACCCGGATCGAGTGCGAGTCGAACTCTTTGGTTCGCGAATCAGCGGCTTTGCCACCGGCTAACGAGAAGACGGGTGCTGTCTCATCGGACGCACCTGCTTCGATCGCAAATCGCCAGAATCCTTGACGGAATCGTTGCTGTTTGACTCCGTTGATCACTGGGGTCGAATCGTTGTATCCTTGCATTGCCCAAATCCAATTGTCGACACCGTAGTTGAAATTGCTGACCCCGCCGTGGGTGTCTCCCATTTCCCAACCCGTGATCAATTCCTGGCGCATGTCGGCGACGTCGTCCCCGGTCGTATCCTTGAGGAAGACTGTCTTTTGGCCGTCTTGGATGAGTGCCCCACCGCGAACGCAGACAATTGCTGACGGGATACTCATATTGGTTGCAAAGACTGTAAATTTGTCTGCCATACCATCGTGGTCTGTGTCTTCGCAGATTCGAATTCGGTCTCGGCCTTTGCCTGGAGGTTGTAAGTCATTGGGGTAGTCCACCGTTTCGCAAACCCAAAGGCGGCCCCGATGGTCCCAGTTCATGGCGAGTGGCTTTCCCGACAATCCGGCGTATGTCCCGCCGGCAGCGGGATCGGACTCTGATGCCCACAGCTTCATCTCAAAAGACTCCGGTGTAACATAGTGTTTTTCGGATTCCTTCGGCGCCACTGGGTTTTGCATAGTTGAGATCAAATCCCCTTGAACGCCCCACCTTTTGCCAGGGGTGTAATTCGGGATTTTGCCACCCACTTCTTTGAAAGTGAACTTTGGGAGATCGGTTGCGACGGTGGTCATTTTGGGGATCGGGAATCGCTTCGAGTCACTAAATGGCGCGACGTTTGCGAGCGATTTTCCAGCGGACCACTTGATCCCTCGTTCTAGAAGGTTATGGAAACCTGTTTGCTGCCAAGTATCGATGTTGTGTCCCCAAGCGGTGTAGAAAACGCGACCCTTGCCGTGTGTACGAACCCAAGTCCATGGCTCCGATTTCGTTCCTTCGGCAAGTTTTCCTTCGCTCCGTTCTTCGAGTACGATTCGATTGACCGTATTGTGTTTGTGGTGAACATAGGTTTCGTCCCAACTCTCAAAGCCGCCGAAGCCTTTCATGAGTTCGTGCTCGGGTGCAACAATTTGAGTAGAGAATCGTTGTCCACCGTGCTCCTTGAACTGACCCCCGCATAGTTCGATGTACTTTTCCGAATTGAGGAAGCAATAGGTAGCGCAATGCAGCGGCACAAAGCCGCGTCCGCTCGCAACGTAATCGAGCAAGGCTTTCTCTTGGTCTTCGGTGATCTTTGTTGTATTCGCGTAGATTAACAAAACATCGAATTGATTCAATCGTTCGGGCTTGAGGGTTGCGGCCGTATCGTCGCTATATTCGATTGCGACTCCAACGTCGGCCAACGGCTTTGCGATGGTTCGAAACAATGACGCAGGCTGATGATGGCCCGTGTCACCCAGCATGAGCACTTTGACATTGTCATTCGACGGGGCTGCGATTTGGGCTGAAGCGAAATTGCCAAAGAGGCAGGCTAAGGCGACTGGAAACGTCCAGTAACAAAGAGTTTTTGGTATCGTCATGTTGCTTGTTTTCGGAAAAAGACGGAAGGCTTAGATTTTTTGAAGCGTGTTCGCTCGGGATTAGGTCAAGCGAGTGTGAACTTTGGTAGTCGGATCAATTGACCACCTTGAACAGCGCTATCGTGGGCGCAAATTCCAACGCACGTCCAGTTTGCGCTGGTCACTGCATTCGGCTTTGGATCTCGGTTCTCTACGAGAGCGCTGATCATTTCATGCACCATGTGGGGGTGCGATCCTCCGTGCCCACCGCCTTGGATAAACGAGAGATGGTCGGCGTCCTGTATGGACTGCGTGTATTTGCGAATCGGTTCCGGGAGTAAATGCGCAAAGTCAGGCACTTCGACTTCGCCGGCGATTTCAGGCTCTGGCAACTTGGCGGTATGCAACACGTGCGGTTTTCCCTCTACGAGAGACCATTCGAAGCTCTTCTTGGTCCCGTACACGTCAAAGCTCTCTCGGTATTGGCGAGCAGTATCGAACAGAAACCTCCAAATATGGGCGGAAATGTCGCTATCTTTGATCTTGATGTGACACGATTCCACGGCAAATGAGTTACCCGATTTCCTTGCCAGGCTTTCACTAATGGTTCCAGAACCAAAGCACGAAACATATTCCGCGCGTCCGTCCACCAATCCTAAAACCGGCGAAACCACATGGGTTGCATAATGCATCGGGATCATTCGCTCCCAGTATTCTGGCCATCCCGCCATATCCTGCGGGTGCGAAGCGGCCATGTATTGGATCTTGCCCAATTCACCCTTTTGATACATTTCTTTGATGAACAGATACTCGCGACTGTACACGACTGTTTCTGCCATCATGTATTTGAGCCCCGTATCGGCCACCAATTGGCATATTTGGTCGCATTCCGCGATGGTTGTGGCCATCGGCACGGTACACATAACGTGCTTGCCAGCCTTCAATGCTCGCATGCTCATCCAAGCATGGTCGGGAATAGGCGAGTTAATGTGAACGAAATCCACTTCGGGATCCTCGAGAACTTTGTCGAATTCTTGGTAGCGTTTTGAGATCCCAAAGCGGTCTCCAACCAAATTCAAATCGGCCTCATTTCGGCGGCAGATGGCGATCACATTGGCATTGGGGTGGCTTTGGTAAATCGGAATGAACTCGGCGCCGAATCCGAGCCCAACCATGGCGACATTGATCTTCTTTTGGTTCATAAAGCGGGGTACGTGTAGAAGGGGAGGATTGCGGGAGATATTTTCACTTTATAGTGTGGCAATGGCTACGTCTTTGAGCCATGATAAATTGCGCAAAAAAGATGAGGTTTTTACCCTGTTGGTACGTCAGCATTGAGAATGGCAAAGAGCAGAAAGCCGCAGAAGCAACGGAAGGCTGTTGCATTGTTGATCGAGACATCCAATGCCTATGCGCGTGGATTGTTGGAGGGGATCGTTGAGTACCAGCGGCAACGGGATAGCTGGTCGGTTTTCCTACCTGAGCAGGAACGGGGTGCGACCCCACCGAGATGGCTTCGCGATTGGAAGGGGGATGGCGTCATCGCTCGCATTGAGACCGCAGAGATTGCCAAAAGTATTTCTCAGATCGATGTTCCGGTTGTCGATGTGAGCTCATCGAGACGAGTCACGGACATCCCGTGGATTGAAACGGACGACCAATCTATTGCGTCGTTGGCGTTTGACCATTTTTTTGAGAGAGGTTTCCGTCATTTCGCTTTCTGCGGGCCTAAAGGGTTCAATTGGTCCGATTGGCGGATGGAGCACTTTGTCTCAAGGTGTCGGTTGGAAGGATTGGACTGCGATTGCTTTCAAACAGAATCTCCTTATCAAAGAGTGGCGAGCAAAGGAA
>JBBRGW010000240.1:0-6583 GCA_038223525.1 Pirellulales bacterium | reverse complement strand
GATCCCCTTCCGGACGTTGCATCGTATACCCTAGCGCTGCAATCCCTCGCGGAATGATGGAAACCTTATGCACAGGGTCGGTGTTGGGCAACGAATAAGCAACCAGTGCATGCCCCGCTTCGTGGTATGCAACTCGTCGCTTTTCGTCCTCGCTCATGATCCGCTTTTTCTTTTCCAAGCCCGCGGTAACGCGTTCTACGCCATCGTTGAACTCTTCCTTGCCCACGTTGCTCTTGCCTTTACGAGCGGCAAGCAATGCGGCTTCATTGACGAGGTTCGCCAAATCGGCGCCGACGAAACCCGGGGTGATTGCGGCAACTTGTTTGAGATCGACGTTGGAGCCCAACTTAACTTCTTTGACGTGTACTTTGAGAATCTCTTCGCGGCCCTGTTTGTCGGGTCGGTCGACCAAAACATTGCGGTCAAAGCGTCCGGCGCGGAGCAATGCTGGGTCGAGTGTTTCTGGTCGGTTGGTGGCTGCGATCACGATCACGCCAACGTTGGCGGCGAAGCCATCCATCTCCACGAGCAATGCGTTGAGTGTTTGTTCCCTTTCATCGTGCGAGCCTGGCACGTTTCCAGCCCGGCTCTTTCCAAGCGCGTCCAACTCATCGATGAAGATGATCGAGGGGGCTTTTGCAGTCGCCTGTTGAAACATATCGCGAACGCGAGCGGCACCGACCCCGACAAACATTTCAACGAAGTCGGAACCAGAAAGCGAATAGAATGGCACACCCGCTTCGCCCGCAATTGCCTTTGCGAGAAGCGTCTTGCCGGTACCCGGAGGGCCTACCAACAGTACACCGTGTGGGATGCGACCACCGAGCTTTTGGTACTTTTCTGGATGCTTGAGGAAATCAACGACCTCGCGGACTTCTTCGACAGCTTCGTCGATGCCAGCTACGTCATTAAACGTGACTCCGACCGCTTCGTTGGCATAGAGCTTGCCCCGCGATCGACCAAACTGCATCGGTGACCCAATGCCCCCCATGCGTCGCATGGCAAACATGAATACTGCGGTTACTAATAGCAAGGGAAGGATAAAGAACCAAAAGGATTGAGTCAGAAGGCTTGGACCAGGCTTGTAGGACCAGGATATGTTTGCTCGGTCCAGTTTCTCGCGAACTTGCCTAGTGGTATCGTTCGAGTTGTCTTTGGTCGTTTCAAATTGGACTTTGTTTCGAACTGTGCTTGGCTTTCCGTCAACGATCGACTTGATATCGACGTAGCCGTTGATGGTGGTGTCATCCACACGGACATCGCGCAGATTGCTGATTTCCGTGGAGGAATTGCCGGAGACGATCTTGATACTGCCAGAGGAATCCGGTTCGAGTTTGTTCGAGCCTTTTTCGTACCGCGTATTTTCAATCAATTGGATCAGTTCGGGATAAGGGATCGGTTGGACGAGGGAGCTAGAGACGATGCTGACGGCGCCAATGATGAACAGCGATGCCAAAATCGCATACATCATCCACGAATTGTTCGGGTTAGAGTTATTGGGGGCGGCAGGCTTCTTTTCAGGTTTGATTGGTTCAGACATTCTTTTGAAGCCTATGAAGGCTATGGTTGGTGGAGACGATGACTGCATTTTGAAGATGCAACATACGCAATTATGCACTGACTGATAGGTTTGGGCAGGGTTTGAGGTTGAGGTTTTCTTGGGATGGTTCTAGAATTCGGACGATAAGTGTAGAGGGCAGAACGTTTTGCGACGGATACAACGACTCTACAGGTTTTAACTTCCAGGGATGGACTCCCGTTGGAGAAGCCCTATTGGAGATGCTCCATTGAGCCAAATTCGCAATGTTGCCATTCTGGGCTCGACCGGCAGCATTGGACGAGCAGCCCTTGACGTGCTTTCCAAGGCAGAGCATTCGTTTCGTTTAGCAGCCATTTCGTGCCATTCCCAGCTCGACCTGTTCGAACGGCAAATCCAAATGCATTCACCCAAATTTGCTTTCGCGACGGGGCCCGGCAGCGAACCAATGAATCGTTGGCAGTCCGAGAATGCTTCGAATTCCAATGCGATTCGAGGTTTGGGCATGGATCGACTTGTCTCTTTGTGCCGGAGCGACGAAGTCGACATTGTTGTTGCAGCCATCGTCGGAATCGCCGGGTTAGAAACGGCCCTCGCAGCGGCCGAGGCGGGAAAACGACTGGCGCTTGCCAACAAAGAGTCATTGGTAGTTTCAGGATCATTGATGATGGAAGCCGCAAAATCAAGCGGCGCAGAAATTCTGCCGGTCGATAGTGAGCACAGCGCGGTATTCCAGTGTTTGCAGGCGGGACGCGACAAATCCGAGGTAAAGCGAATCATATTGACGGCAAGCGGCGGGCCTTTGCGAGATTGGCCAATCGAGCGACTTGCCTCTGCAACGATCGAGGACGCACTGTCGCACCCAACTTGGCAAATGGGACGAAAGATTACTGTCGATTCCGCCACCATGATGAACAAAGCGTTAGAAGTGATCGAAGCAAAATGGTTGTTTGATCTCGATCCGGATCAGATCGCGGTGGTAGTCCACCCACAATCCATCATCCACTCCATGGTAGAATTCAACGATGGATCCGTCATTGGCCAGATGAGCCCACCCGACATGCGGTTGCCGATCCAGTATGCTCTAACATTCCCCCAGCGGCTTGTTTCCCCCAGTCCTAGGATGGATTGGACGCAAACGATGCGACTGGATTGGAAACCTGCCGATTTAGAACGCTATCCGGCATTGCAACTTGGCTTCGAAGTTGCAAAAAAGGGGGGGACTTGTGGAGCTGTGTTGAACGCAGCCAACGAGGCGGCCGTAGAGTTATTCCTAAGCGGTAAAATAAAACTTACAGACATCGCGACGATTTGTCGTCAGATCCTTAATCATCATCATTTTTCTCCGTCACCGACCCTTTCCGAGCTATTGTCATTGGATCGATGGGGACGACAAGAAGTTCAAAGATGGGTTACATCAGAATGCTAGATTTCCTTTCCATGCAAGACGTTTCCGTTCAAGCGATGACGCTATTCGATTTTGTTTCTCCGATGTTTGCAGCCGAGCCGAGCTTGGTTCAGCAATGGGGCACACGTCTCTACAATATCTTACTGGTAGCGATGGGGCTGGGCTTTGTCATCTTCGTGCATGAGCTCGGTCACTTTTTGGCCGCCAAAGCGTTTGGAGTCAAATGCGAAAAGTTCTATATCGGATTCGACGTCCCCATCAAAATCGGTCCAATCCGATTGCCTTCGAAGCTAGTCCATTTCCAATGGGGAGAGACTGAGTACGGAATCGGCGCTATTCCGCTGGGTGGGTATGTCAAAATGTTAGGTCAAGATGACGATCCGCGCCGGGCCGAGGAAGAGCTCAAGCGCATTCGCAAAGAGAACCCGAATGCCACGGAAGACGATCCCGATCGATTGCGATTAGACCCGCGTTCGTTTCCCGCCAAAAGCGTGGGAGCCAGAATGATCATCATCAGCGCCGGGGTCGTTATGAACTTGATCTTCGGTGTATTGATGGCTGCCTGGGCTTTTCATTCCGGTGTGGACTACGACCCCGCAGTGATCGGCGAAGTATTGCCGGGCGACCCTGCTTGGAAAAATGGAATCGCTCCTGGCGACAAAGTTGTGCAGGTAGACAAGGTTATCGAGAAAGAGCTATCCTTTCGAGACATGTTCATGTCGGTTTTGTTTCATGGTTTGAGAGACCCCAAGAAGGAAGTCGAATTAGGGTTGGACCGTGACGGAACAACGATTGCGAAAAAGTTTGTTGGAACGACTTCGCACTCGGATCCCAAAAAAGGGATACAGCACCTCACGCTCGGACTTCGCAACGCGGCGACCACCGTTATCGGCAGCGAAACAGCTGTCTCCAAGCAACTGCTGCTCGGGTTCAACGATTCGTCTAACCTGATTCCAAAACTAGAAAAGTCGGACGTCATTGTGGGAGTCGCGGGCGAATTGCTCCCAGTTTCGATTCACAGTGCCGATCCTTTGGAATACTCGCTTAACGAAAAGATGCACCCGAGACTTAACGAAACGTTGACTTTGCAAGTCAAGCGAGACGGCAAAACGGTGGATGTCGAATGGCCGGCCGTGCCCATGAAGAGTTTTGGTTTGCGATTCAAACCGGGGCCAGTGGTTGCAGTCCTTTCGGAATCGCCCGCAGCGAACGCTGGAGTTGTTGACGGAGATGAGCTCGTGGAGTTCGAGGGGAAACCGATCGCGGACGCTTTCACGTTGCCGCTCAGCGTCGCCTCGATGCATGGCAAGTCTGTCTCGTTGACTCTCATGCATGCCGACAAAACACTTTTTAAAATGGACTGGAAAGTTCCAGAGAATTTCATCGTTAGCAGCGGCGAAGGCTCATTGGCGCCCACTGGATTCGAACTCGCAGGTTCAGGGCTTGTCTATACGCCTTCCAATGTGGTCAGCTCGGTTGAATCGACGTCGATGGCTGCCAAAAGTGGTCTCATTGCTGGCGATACGATCAAGCAGCTTCGGTTCGATGGCAGCAGCAAGGAAGATACCGAGTACATGACCAAGGTTTTTGTATCCGGCTTCAAAGCGTTGCAGGAAGAGATTCCTTTGGACAAGAGTCGGAATATCCATTACTTCCACAATCTCGCGCAATCGTTTCGAGAAGGAATGCCCGTGGAAGTCAGTTACGAACGGGAGGGCAAGGTTGCCAAGACCCGGTTGGACATTTTTAGGGAAACCGAATGGTTCTGGCCAGAGCGAGGCGTCCTATTTACTGCACTGCAGTTCACTCATAGTGCACCGACGCTGGGGACCGCCGTGATGATGGGTGTTGGCGAAATTCGCAGACGCATGGGGAACGTTCTGGAATTCCTCGAGCTATTGGTCAAGGGAAAAATGCCGTTCAAAGTTGTGGGTGGACCAGGGATGATTGCGGTCGAAGCGACCGATGCCGCCTCCAAGGGAATTTCGCCTTTGTTGATGTTCTTGACCATGCTGAGCGCCAACTTGGCCATCATCAACTTTTTGCCGATTCCAGCATTAGACGGTGGGCATATGATGTTTTTGACAGCCGAGGCGGTTCGAGGCAAGCCGGTCGATGAAGCCTGGCAGATGCGGCTGACGATGATGGGCGTGCTCGGACTTCTTTGCTTGATGGGGGCGGTCATTATCAATGACACGGTCAACCTAACTCGCATGTTCGGCGGCTAGCGCAATACAAGTACTGGCGGCATGTAAGATGCAAAACTCCCAATAATCCTCAAAACCGCGCCAGCTCTTTTGACCGGTAACAGATGCATTGTGCGCCGCCACGATCTTGCAGATCTGGTTTGCCAAACCAAAAGCGTGTCCTAGATTTGTGATGGCTTGTCATCAGTATCCATCGTGTCAACAACCATCGCGTCAATTGGCCGTCAACTAGGACTGTACTCAAAATGAGTTTGGCTTCATCGCTACCTCCAATCCAGCCCATCACCGATGTTCCGTTCGTGGATCGACGCCAGCAGTCGGGCAGCGGGGAGAACGGCGAGCGCCGGCAATTTGGAAATTCCTATCACAATCTTTCGACGGATGGGAAAGTGTTGGCCGAAGCGATCGACAACTACAAGCTAGAGCATCACAGGCGGTATATCACCACTGATGAGCTATTGGGTGTACTGGGGAAACTAGGTTACAAGCGATCCGAATGAGCGAATCGAATGGGTCATTTAACGAAGCAAACGCACTTGCGAATTCAAGCCGCTATTCGCGGTCCATCGCTTCCGTGCGAGTTTGAACTGCTCGAGTGAGCTAAGTTATGCGACGCTCCGCGTCGCCTGATTCAATACTAAGGAACGGTCGGGAAACAACTTCCGGATTTGCGAAATCACGAATGCGTGAGAGAGGGACATCTGATTTTGACTCGCTCCTCGCTCGTATCTTGAAAAAGGATTCATTTTTGAGCTACGAAAAAGCAACCTGCAACTGCATTCTGTCCGGGTGCGAATTTGCGATTGCGATTTTGAGCTGACTCTTTGAGGCTATTCGGAGAGCCGGCGGCGCAGCCGCGGCCAAAGTACTTTTTGAAATTCCAGACCAAGTCGCTCCACATCTTCCCATCGATTCCGATCTTATTGAGGATTTGCTGAAGATCTTTCGGCACGATGGGCGTCTCGAGGCTGCCGAATCGTTGTTTACTCGTCCACTTAAGCAGCTTCAGATACGCACCAATGCTCATCCACAGGAAGCCTTTGTCACTTGCCCGCACGCCGCTGTTGCTTGCTTGTGCGCCCGGTTTGTCTCTTTCGTTTAATGTGAGAGGCGAGAGCCAAGCGTCTCGAAGAATCGAGGGTCCACGTTTCTTTTTCGCTTCGGCTTTCATTTGTCGAAGTTGATCGGGTGTTGAGTTGCGGCGGATTCGGCCCGCTTCTTCGGTTTCGATTGCGACTAAGTCGACAGCGGCCGATTGGATCGTTTTTCCTTCGATTGCCTTAATGCGGTCGTATGCCGAGGTATGAATCGATTCTTCGGGGGTTGCGGCCATGGCGGCGCGGATGGGGTTGAGGTCGACGTACATGCTGCAAGCGAGTAGGCCAGCTTCGTCGGTGATAGCTTGTGCTTTAAATCGCCCCTCCCAGAAGT
>JBBRGW010000239.1:0-6593 GCA_038223525.1 Pirellulales bacterium | reverse complement strand
AAAAGCTCTGACTCGGAACCCTTGGCTACCCCCAGGCTTTTGTAGAGCTGGAAGGAACCGAATCCGATCGAGGCGAGCACAACCACAAAGACCCCAAATCGGAGTAGTGCTCCAAGCAATCGAACGGTCCGAGAGGACTTTCGATTGGTTGCCGGTAGTGTCGAATCGGTAGTTTCCATAACTGGGCGAAAACTCATGGACTTAATTGGTCGCAGTAACTTCGTTGGGTACTTGAGCAGCAGGAGCGGGCTGTTCCGATGCCTGTTCCTTGGGCTTGGGAGGCACTGTTGGAGCTGTCGATTCACTTGGGATCGTCGGCAATTCCAGCGGATAGTAGTTTTCCGCTGAGACCATTTCCTTGAGTTGTGCTAACGAAAAATCCTCGTTCATCCAAGTCCCATTATCATCTAGGTACAGGAGTTCGAGGACGGTAAAGAGTCGGATTTTCGCAATTTTGTAGTCAATCCAATTGAAGATCAAGTTGTTCTTTGCGTTCAGCAGGACCTGGAGCGATTGCAGTAAGTCGCGTGTCAAGTTTGTGTTTGAATCGAGAGAGTTGCGAAGTGCGATTTGCGCCTGGTCGACTTGGCGGGTGGCGGCGACAAGCTGTTGTCTTGCGATTTGGAAATTGAGACGGCGGAGCTCGATTTGCCTCAATGATGATCGCACCTCATTTGCGATCGTGTCCTTGCCCGCAACGTAGTTTCGGGTTGCTTGTTGGTACGCAATCTGCGTTGCGCGATAAACGTTCCGTTCGTTGAGTCGATTGAGAGGCCCGTCGAATTGAACACCGGCTCTGTAGGTATTGGCGGACGAGTCCAATCGAAATGCATTGTTTTTGGAGGGGTCGGTACCTAGCCCCAGTTGGCCCGTAACGTTCAGATCGCTTTGTAGTGCATCGGCTGCCACTTCGATTTTTCGAAACGCGTCCATGACCTGCGCTGAGCGATTCATTTGGTCGAGGCGGTTTTGATGCGCGAACGTCACAGCTGCTTTTTCATCGATCTCGAGTTTGTCGATATCGATCAGAAACAAACGAATCTGAGTTTGAGCGATGAAGAGATTTGATATCTCTTCACGAAGCGGTCCGCCGATGGCTTTGTAGAGGGTCCGCCAAGCCAGTATTTCAGGTTTGGTTGCTTGTGGAGCACTTTCTTCCTGCTCGTTTCGGATGTGATCCACAAGACTTGGTTTGTCATGATACTTCTCAATGCTTTTCTTAAGTGCTCGGTCAAACTCCTCACGTTTGCCGAAGCCGTTTTCGAGAAGTGAAACCGTCGAAGCGATTCGGCTAGCGAGGTCGACTTGTTGTTTGTAATCGATCTGGTCGCTTAGCGAGAGTTGGTCTGGATCCGATGATTTGAGTCTCGCTTGCCACTTCTGCAAATCCGACTTGACATCAGGAAGCAGAGCAGCTGCCTGATCGTGTAATTTAAGATACTCTTCAAAAGCATCCACGAGGACTTGATACGGAGGTAATTCATCGCGTGTTGCCTCCGTCGGGGTGTACTGAAGCAGCATCTCATAAAGCTTCTGCGACTGGTCCTGCACCTCGACCAATCTAGGGTCGACCAATTCAAACTGCTCTAGCAACGACTCGTCGATCTCGAAGGGTACCCAAGACGGAAGCCCCAACTGGAATTTGAATTGATCTAGGGAGGCTGCTAAGTTCTGTTCTGCAGCCAAGAGCGCCAGTCGCCCGTTTTGATACTCCTGAAAGATTTGGTCCACTTGGATTTGTGCAACCAATCTCATTTCACGTAACTCTTGATTTTCAATCAAATTCAGTTGCAAGCTTGCAATATTGACTTTGGCATTGCGAATCGATTGCACTTGGGTGAGCAAACTGAGGTAACTGCTCGAGGTTTCTAAATAGAATCGTCGTCGAAAGCGGGCGAAGTCTCGAACTTCGTAGAGCAAATTGCGTTCGGCTTGAGTCAAGTTTTCAAGCCGAACGTGTCGGAACGCGCCTCGCAGCAACGGTTGGGTGAACGAGGATACAAATACTCCGTTGCTGCCAGCTGAGTTGGTTCCAAAATCCCAGAAGAAGGAATTGAGAACGTTGGTTGCGAATTGACCGCCACCCGCGAGTCTTCTTCCGAAGCCTAGGCGATCGGTCGTTTGTAACAAACGGTTTCCCCCGAGATCGGAGCCGGTGGCGGTGTACTGTGTCCCAACTCCACCGGCCCACTGCGTCGCGAACTCGAATTCATTGCCCGTCAGGGTCAGCGCACTCAAATAGACGGACTCAAACTGCGATTGATAGTCTCGCGAATGCAGCAGGGCCAAATCCAATGCGAGCTCTTGAGTCAGTCGAATTTGACCGTCCTCCCCACGCGGCAAATGGTCTAGCCATTCTGGTGATTCGATTTGATTGGCCGTTGGTATCTTCGACCAGTACTTGGTGTTGCGATGGCCGTCAGGGAAGTGCATCAGCGGAGCGGCCGCGGGATCGTCGGGCGGCTTGGGGCTGCAGTCCAAATCGGAGGGCAAACCCAGCCGCGATTGCGGCTTGGGCTCAACGGTTCTGTCTGGCAGATTCCAGCGAGGGTCAACGATTCTGCTAGCAATCAGCGAATAGGATTTCTTGTCGGCGGACGCTCGATATTGGGACCGGCTGCAGCCGCAAACTGGGAACGAACTTATAGCCAACAAAAGCGTGCACGAACACAGATGAAAGATTCGTTTCCGAGTCTTGGCATTCCTCATGTTTGCATGCAATTCAATTCAATCCAATTGAAAATCCCCTGTGTTGGTGGACTCAATTGTTTTAATCGACACAATCGGATTGCCGACTTGATTGCATTTAAGGTAGGTCGCACCTGCCGGGTGCGACTTTGAGCATTGCTGTGCGCTGCAGGGTCGCTCTCGGCAAGAGCGACCTACTTGCAGAACGGATAAAGTCCGATGCGACTTGCGAGTCCGGCTTTCACCGGATTGTTTTGAATGTAACTTATGATCTTTTCGTCTTCTTCGTCGTTTCGAGACCAATGGTCAAACCATTCAATTTGCCAGAAGCGATTTCCAGACAGATTTGTTTCGACCTTAGCTGCTTGATGTCCTGTCCAACGCTTGAATTCCTCGAGCTCGCTCTTGAGTGATAGATCGCTGTTGAATTCAAAGAACATATGAAGATGGCTCGGCATGATCGCAAAAGAGAGCATCTCCCATACCCCGACTCGTTGTCGATGTTCAATTGCTTCGGTTAGCATGTTGCAGAGTTCGGGGTGCTCGAAGTGCGATACGACCGGTGAGCGATCTAGCCAACGTTCCATTTCTAAAAAGATTTTACGGCTCAGCTTAATAAATAGATCGCTTTGGACATTGTCGCTTTCTGCCTCGGCAATTCGGAATTGTTCGCTCAATTCATGAATTCTCTGATGGGCTATAGGCGGAACGGCACCGTACAGATGGATCGTGACAAAATAACGCCCGTTCTCCACTTGCCAATGCGGCAAATGCCCTTGCCAAAAATGGAGAGTTTTTGGACGTCGTTTGTTCATGCTAGCACAGGTTATGTGTCTGAGATGGTTTACCGTAGGTCGCACCTGCCGGGTGCGACTTTGAGCACATAAGACAGTATACAGGGTCGCTCTCGGCAAGAGCGACCTACGGGTGCGACTTTGAGCACGTAAGACAGTGTGCAGGGTCGCTCTCGGCAAGAGCGACCTACGGATGCGACTTTGAGCACGAAAGACAGTGTGCAGGGTCGCTCTCGGCAAGAGCGACCTACAGGGTTGGGCCGATGGACCAGGGGACGAATTCATCGTCACCGTATCCTAGCAACTCACTTTTTGTTTTTTGGCCGCTGGCAGTGGCGAGGATCGCATCGAAGAGTCGATCACCTGCTTGTTCGATCGATTCATTTGCCAACACCGTTCCCATGTCCAGATCCATATCGTCCGGCATGCGATGAAACAATTCTGTGTTGGTTGCCACTTTGATGCTTGGCACTGGTTTGCAGCCGAAGCAGCTTCCTCTTCCGGTGGTGAAGACGATTACGTTGGCACCGCTGGCAACCATCCCAGTGACGCAAGCGGGATCGAAGCCGGGTGCGTCCATAATGACGAGCCCTTTAGAGCGAATCGGTTCGGCGTATTGGTAGACGGCTTGCAGTGCAGTAGAGCCTCCTTTGCTTGCCGCGCCGAGGGATTTTTCTACGATCGTAGTGAGTCCCCCTGCTTTGTTTCCGATCGATGGGTTGTTGTCGATCTCTTCTCCGTAACCCGCGGCGTAAGTCTTCCACCACTCGATGCGTTCCAACAACTGCGATGCGACCTCTGCGGTTTGTGCGCGACGTGTGAAGAGTTGCTCAGCGCCGTAGAGTTCGGTTGTCTCTGAGAGGATGGCTGTCCCACCACAAGCGACCGTTCGATCTGCTGCGACTCCAAGCGCCGGATTGGCGGTGATGCCTGAGTAGCCATCCGAGCCGCCGCACTTGGTGGCCAAGATCAGGTGCTCAGCCGAGACGGTTGTTCGCTGCATTGGACTTACGAGTGGCAGTAAGTCGTTAACCATTTCGATGCCTCGTTTGACCGTCGCCCGTGTCCCACCACTATCTTGGATAGAGAGGACGGGGACTTCTCTGGCGGCTTGAACACCGGACAGTCGCTCCCGTCTGCTAGTGGCGTCAACGCCGCCCAAGGTCAGCGGGACAAGATTCTGTGATTTGAGCAGATGCCCTAGCGTATTCTGTTCGCATCCCAAACCGATCAAGACAAATGCGGCTATATTTGGATGCCGTGCGATGCCGCCCAAGACTCGACTTAGTGTCCGATGCTTGATTCCTTCGTAGGCCATTCCGCATCCGCTATCGTGTTTGAAAGCAACAACGCCATCCACGCCAGGAAAATCCCGAAGGACATCTTCCGTAAAATGGTTGGCAACGTATCGAGAAACCGCAGCGGAGCAATTGACCGTCGAGATGACCGCGATATAGTTGCGAGTCCCAACAGATCCGTCGGCTCGAACAAATCCTTGAAAGGTGCGGCCATGTATACCCGCAAGGGGTTTTGGTGTTTCGGAAGCGAGTCCACTAAAATCGATTTTGTGTTCGCATCGCAAATTGTGATCGTGCACATGATCGCCGGGTTCGATGCGTTGGGTAGCCACACCGATTGGCCACCCATACTTGATCACAGGTTGCCCAGCATGAATTGTTTTGATTGCCAGTTTATGACCTGCGGGGATCTTGATTCGCAATGTGACTGATTTTTCATCGAGATCGATCGTTTGCCCTTGCATAAGCGGCTGCAGCGCTACGATACAATTGTCAACTGCGTGGAGTCGAATCCAGCTTTTGGTATCAATTCCCATTTAAGTTCTTGTTCTTTCTAGGTGCATCATGCAGCAAGTCAAAATATTCAAAAGTGTAGACACTGAACTGGGCGACATGGAAACCCAAATCAACCATTGGATTGTAGAGAGCAAAGCCCAAATCCTCTCGATACACGGGAATATTTCCCCTCAGGCAGGTAAGCATGGTATCCAAGGATCGTTTAGCGCAGCTGACGTGCTCGTGATTGTACTTTACGAAGCATAGATTGGGATGACCACAGTGACACGTGTTTTAGTTCTAGGAGCGCATCCAGACGATGCCGAGTTTTTCGCGGGTGGATTGCTTGCTGTGCATCAGCATGCGGGTTCGACCATGCGACTTGTGAGTGTAACCAATGGCCAAAGTGGCCACCAATCGATCCCGTCTCCTGAACTTGTTCTGCGCCGTCGCAAGGAAGCAGCGAAAGCGGGGCAAGCGATCGGCGCGGACTATGTAACATGGGATTTTCCAGACGGCTCGTTGCAACCGACGCTCGAATTGAGATTGGCCATTATTCGCGAGATCCGTACCTTTCGGCCAGACTTGGTGCTGACGCACAGACCGTTTGACTACCATCCAGACCATAGGGCTGTCGGACAAGCAGTACAAGACGCCTCGTATATGGTCTTGGTTCCTAAGATACTCCCCGAAGTCGTTTCACCGCGAGTTGAACCGATCGTGGCGTATATGGGAGATGCTTTCACCCGTCCGTGCGCTTTCCGTGCGGATATCACGATCGACGCTTCCGAACATTTGGCTTCCGTAATGAAGATGCTCGCTAGCCATGAGTCTCAGTTCTACGAATGGATGCCTTGGATCGATGGCATTCTCGGTTCGGTTCCAGCGGATACCAACGCGAGGCAGGCATGGTTACAAGGTTGGTATCTTGATAAGACGAAATGGCGGATCGATCGCTTTTGGAAAGCGGAGTTCGGCGCCTCGCCAAAACTTGTTGAAGCCTACGAGATCTCGGAATATGCAGGCAAGCCGTCCATGTCGACCCTTGATAAGTTGTTCCCTGGCAAGAAACACTTGGGGGCGGCGATCGTGTAACGGCTATTGCTTTGGCAATGTCTAATTTGAGGGAAGTGAACGGCAAGGCATAAGCCTGGGCTGTTAAAAAACTGGTGTGGACATGATTTGGCTTTGCGCCGCTTTTGTTCCGTGAAAGACCCCGGCGGCCTCGTGCCGCCTGGTGAACGCGGTTCGTTGGCTAGAAAAAAGACCGACCGGTTCGAAGACCCCCGTGACAAACGCGTCACGGGTGAATCAGGTT
>JBBRGW010000238.1:0-6629 GCA_038223525.1 Pirellulales bacterium | reverse complement strand
GGTCGCTGCGGCCAAGCGGCGAACAGATTGACTTAGGAGATTTTCCGTCCCGAATGGAGCTTTCGCCCGATGGTAAATTTGCAGCAGTGCTGCATGCCGGTTGGGGAGCGCATGAGGTGCGTATGATCTCATTGGCGACGAAGAAGACCATTTCGTCCGTTGTGATAGACCAAACATTTCAAGGGATTCGATTCGATGAGGATGGTAGCAAGCTGTTCGTCAGCGGTGCGGAAGACGAGGAAGTTTACATCTACAGTCATCAGGCTGGCTATCTGACCCTCGATCGTAAAATCCAAGTCGCAGATCCAAAGGAGAAATTTGTCGTTTCCGCGATAGCTGGGTTTGACGCCGGAAAGAAGCTTCTCGTTTGCGGTTTGGTCGCAGGACGACTGCTCGTCATCGATTTAGAGTCGTCTAAGCAACTGGCTGCCATCGATCTCCCTGTTGGAAGCTTTCCTTTCGATATTGCAGTATCGCCAGACAAGAAATTTGCGACCGTTAGTCTTTGGGGCAAATCATCGATCGCTGTTATTGATCTTCTGTCGTTGAAGATGACCGGGCAATGGTCGGTTCGAAGCCACCCGACCGAAATGGTGTTTCTAGATGAAGGCAAACACCTGTTGGTCGGATGTTCCGACGATAACTCGGTAGTACTACTTGAGACCGAAAAAGGAACTATGAAAGAGATTGTGCACACATCCCTCTTCGAAACCAAGACGAACGGCAGTACACCCAACAGCTTGTCTGTGACTCCCGATCAAAGCGTGATGATTGTCGCGAACGCGGACAATAACAACATCGCCATGTTTGACATTCGCGAACGGGGCAAAACGAAGTCGCTCGGCTTTATTCCTGTCGGATGGTATCCAACTAGCGTTCGCTTTGCGGACAATGGGGGCAAGATTCTAGTAACCAATGGCAAAGGATTGGCATCGCGAGACAACTCGAAGGGACCGAACCCTATACGCGAGATCTCACCATCAATCCGCGAATATATTGGTGGGCTATTCAAAGGGACTCTCAGTGTCATTCCATCGCCCGGCCCCGAGCAAATGATCAAGTGGACCAAGGACGCGTACGCAGTCTCTCCACTGCTCAAGAACGAGCAACCCAATTTGCAAAGCCTTGCAAAAGATTCGGCGATCCCTGGGCTTGTCGGGGAGTCCAGCCCGATCAAGCATTGCATTTACATCATCAAGGAGAATCGCACGTACGATCAAGTTTTTGGTGACATGAAGCAAGGCAATGGAGACTCAAATCTGTGCATCTTTCCAGAAAAAGTTACGCCAAATCATCATGCTCTTGCACGTGAGTTTGTATTGCTCGACAACTTCTACGTAGACGGTGAAGTGAGCGCGGATGGCCACGAATGGTCGATGGCTGCTTACGCAACCGACTTCGTCGAACGTGCCTGGCCGCTCAGCTATCGCGGAGGCAAGGGAAAGCTCGGCTACACGTCGGAGGGAGGATACGATGTCGCTTTCCCATCGAGTGGCTATATCTGGGACAAGTGCAAAAAGTCGAATGTGAGTTACTATAGCTTCGGTGAGTTCATTCAAAATGGACCGCCGGGTCAACCGTCGACGGCGCGTGTTCCTGCTTTGGAAGGACACTACGATCCATTGTATCGTTCCTACGATCTTGAATATACGGATGTAAATAGAGCCAAGCGATTTGCTGAAAAATTAAAGGAATTCGAACAAGCAGGCAGCATGCCTCAGTTCATCGTGCTTCGATTGCCAAACGATCATACGAGTGGCACTCGCGTCGGCAAAAAAACGCCGACCGCAATGGTTGCCGACAATGACCTCGCATTGGGCCAAATTGTCGAAACGATATCCAAGAGCAAGTTCTGGCCGGAATGTGCTATTTTTGTAGTTGAGGATGATGCGCAAAACGGAGCAGATCACGTGGATGCACACCGCACTGTGGCCCTGGCAATCAGTCCTTATATTCGTCGCGGAACAGTCGATTCGACTCTGTATTCGACCTCGAGTATGTTGCGAACGATGGAGCTGATTTTGGGGATGGAGCCGATGACGCAATTCGACGCTGCAGCCAATCCGATGTATGCAAGCTTTGGGAAAATAGCGAACGCAAAACCATTTGAACATCTACCGGCTCAATTAGATTTGAACGCAATGAACTCGGCACTTGCATGGGGCGCTAAAGAATCCGAGTTGATGAACTTTGCTCGGGAAGATGCGGCCGACGATCTATTGCTTGGCGACATTGTATGGCGAAGCGTACGCGGTGCGAATTCCCCCATGCCACCCCCGATCCGTGCAGCCTATGTGTTCGCAACCAATGCGGTGGAAGAGGAAGAAGAGGAAGAAGAAGAAGAAGACGCAAAAAAATGAGCAGTAACAAGAGCCAAAAGTGAGGCCGACGGCCAAATTAGGCCGTTCGCTTTTGGAGCTTTGTTTTCAAAACGCCCGCCCTCCTCGCCTAACGCCAAAAGCGTTGGGCGAGGAGGGGAGGGGGCGGGAAACACTTGATTCGGTCACCAACGCATTTCGCGAAATTGCGTTTTACTTGATTACTTGTGTACACGTGCTTAGCTAAGGCGAGCGGTAGGCTGAAAACTACCGTAGGATGGGACCATTGTCCCGTCCGTTGACTTGTTCGGGACAATGGTCCCAAACTACAACTGGTATCTCACAGCCTGCCGCTCGCCTAAGAACGTTTGCGTCCGATGGGTCAAGCCCATCGGGGCGTACACAAAGCGAGATGGCAGTTTCCTGGATTGATGTTTTCTTGTACCATCTCCAAACGTTCGTAAGAATTGCGGCGTTTGGTTAATGTGGCAGCGAACCTTCAAGGGGCGACGAGAAAGTCAATAGATGGTTGTTTCAATGAATATTATTGAGGAGCTCGAGTGGCGAGCCCTAATGCATCAGTGCACGGATCTGCCAGCGGTAACCAAGCAATTGGAATCGTCGACCGTCCTTTATGCAGGTTTTGATCCAACTTCGGATTCGCTCCATGTGGGCTCCCTCTTGCCTCTGATGATGCTGAGGCGTTTTCAATTGGCAGGACATAAACCCATTGCGTTGGTGGGTGGGGCTACCGGGATGATTGGGGACCCGAGCGGTAAGTCCGATGAGCGCGTTCTCCTTTCCAAAGAGATATTGCAACACAACGTCTCAAGCATCGAGACGCAGATGCGAAAGTTCCTAGATTTCGACGGCCCCAATGCGGCAATTTTGGTCAACAACTACGACTGGATGCAATCGTTTTCGTTCTTGGACTTCTTAAGAGATGTTGGAAAGAACTTTCCTGTCAGCGTGATGTTAGGGAAAGATTCAGTAAAAAGTCGGCTGGAACGGCAAGACAGCGGGCTGAGTTTTACTGAGTTCAGCTACATGTTGCTACAAGCGTACGATTTCGCTTACCTTGCAAAACATCAGAACTGCAAGCTTCAAATCGGCGGCAGCGACCAATGGGGCAATATTACGGCTGGTATCGATCTGGGGCGACGCATGCAAAGCCAACAGCTCTACGGACTGACGTGTCCATTGCTCACCACCTCGGACGGGCGGAAGATGGGCAAGACGGAGAAAGGGGCCGTCTATCTTTCCGCGAGCAAGACCAGTCCTTACGAATTCTATCAGTACTTTGTCAATGTCGGAGACGCAGACGTACTAATGGTGCTCCGATTCTTGTCGGACATAGCGCGCGAGGAGTATCAAGAGATTGAGAAATCGATGCCCGAAAAACCGGGTGCGGCTCAACGTCGCTTGGCCGAGTCACTCACCCAATTGGTGCATGGACAGGCTGGTCTCGAATCCGCGATGCGTGCTTCGCAGACGCTCTTCGGTGCGGAAATCGATTCGCTGAGCGATAAGGAACTGAACGAGATCTTTGCCGATGTCCCAAGCACTGCGATGCCTATGTCGCGTTTGGTCGAAGGGGTTAAGTTAATCGACGCATTGGTGGAACTTGAACTGTTTACCAGTAAGGGGCGAGCGAGGCAAGGGATCGAGGATGGTTCGGTGTATATCAACAATCGAAAAGCTTCTGGAATCGATCGCGTTTTAACCGCTGACGATTTGGCCAGCGAGTCCGTGATCGTTCTGCGTGTCGGCAAGAAGAAGTACGCGTTGCTGAGGTTCGAGTAGTTGCTTTCGCAATGAGCGGTTGTCTGTCGCCGGACGCTCGTGGCGGTTCTTCTTTATGGTACTAAGGCGCTGCACGACAACAAACTACCGAATCAAAATCAGTAGGACAGGCTTCCAGCCTGTCTTTTCATCGACAGGCTGGAAGCCTGTCCTACGAAAAACGGCAAATAATTGTCGTGCAAGGTCTATTCACGCTCCGTGTAAGTTCCATATTCCTCACGACGGGACCGCCGTGCCACACGGGTTGCCATCTTCGCCCGACTATTCGTCACGATGGTCAAACTCGGTCGGCTTGTTCAACATTCGCGATTGTGTTGAGTGGCGCAGGTTGGTCGAAACGAAACGGAGGTGTATTGTTTGCGCATGGTTAAACCTTTGCGCTCCAAGGAATCATCCCAACCTAATCGACTGCCGAGATGGTCATTGATGCTCTTTCCGCTCGGGATAGGATTGGCACTCAGTTTCCTCATCTGTCTGATTCAGTGGCTGCAAGAAAAGCAAGCTCAGTTGCTGTTCATCGGCCTGGACGGAATGAAACCTTATTTGGCAATGGGAGCCGCGTGTCTGCTGGTGGTCGGACTCGCTTGGGTTCGATTCAGGCCGAGCATAAAAACGCTTACGTTATGCGCTATCGCAATCGCGTCGGTTTGTTTTCTGGCATCCCGATTTTTTCGAATCGATGGTTATTATGGCAATCGAACGCCTCGGTTCACATGGAGCTGGGCACCGAGCCCGGAATTGGAAATGAAGACTTATCTGGCGTCGAGCCGCCGGTTACCAATGCCATCTACCAGCATGGATAGCTTCGCGACGACGGATAAGGATTTTGCGGAATTGATGGGCAAGGATCGGCTCGGGAAAATCGAAGGGACAAAGGTTAATGGCAACTGGATTGACGATGCTCCAAAGGAACTGTGGCGGCATCCGGTTGGACTTGGTTGGTCCAGTTTTTCTCTCGTTGGGAATGCGGCCGTCAGTTTAGAGCAGAGGGACGAATTTGAATGTGTCGTATGTTATGATCTGCGCACCGGAGTGGAGTTGTGGTGCCATCAAGAGTTGGCTCGCTTTCTGCATGAGTATGGGGATGGGCCACGATCCACGCCAACGATTCGCAACGGCCGTGTGTACTCGATGGGGGCCACCGGCATTTTGACTTGCGTAGAGTTAAAGAGTGGGCAACTTATTTGGAAGCGGTCGGTCTTCACCGATCCAGCAACTGAGAATTTGATCTTCGGCATGACAGGCTCGCCGCTGGTGGTTGACGATTTAGTGGTCGTGACGCCCGGTGCCGGACCAGGGGGGCACGCCATCGCATTCTCCACCGCGACTGGCGAGGAAGCTTGGCGATCGGGAGACGATGAAGCGTCCTATGCGTCTCCAACAGTTGCAAACGTTTGCGGCGAAATGCAAATATTGAGCTTCAATGGCGAGGGACTCAGGTCCTTTGCTCTCAACGGCACGTCACTTTGGCTGCAACCTTGGGTCACACAAGGAGAATCGCGAGTCAACGTTGCTCAGCCGATTGTCTTAGGTGCCAGCGATATCGATCCCGTATTGAGCGTCGCTAGAGATTCTCATACGTGTGCAAGAATCCTAATCTCATCGGGTTACGACAAAGGAACAGCGTTAATTAAGGTCACTCGATCGGAACAGGAGTGGATTTCGGAGATCCTTTGGGAATCCAAATTGCTCAAGTCAAAGCTTTCGAACATTGTGGTTCACAATCAGTTTGCATTTGGACTCGATAACGGAATACTTGCGTGCATCAATCTTGAGAATGGCGAAAGAGCTTGGAAGAGCGGCCGATACGGACATGGGAAAATTTTGCTGGTTGACGACAAACTGTTGATCCAAGCAGAGTCGGGCGAAATTGTGATGGTAGAAGCAACCAATAAGGGGCACCGTGAGTTAGCGAGGCTCCAAGCGTTGTCGAGCAAGACATGGAATTATCTCGCATTGGCAGGCGATATACTGGTTGTCCGCAACGATCGAGAAGCGGTAGCGATCAAGTTGCCATTGGTTGAGTAAGAATGGTTTTGCAGGGGCTCGAAGTCCTGGGCGCTGCACGACAATAGACTACCGAATCAATATCCGTAGGACAGGCTTCCAGCCGGCTGGAAGCCTGTCCTACGAAAAACGGCAATAAGCAGCCCTGCACAATTAAGTGTGCAAAACTTGTAGGCGAGTCTCTCCGAGACTCGTAGAAATCAGCGTCTCGGAGAGACGCTCCGAGGCTCGCAGAAATCAGCGTCTCGGAGAGGCGCTGCTACGTGATTAGACGAAGAAACTTCTGCGCAGGTGCTTATCTATTGTGCAAGCCCTTAGCTCGTGTGACTAACTAGGAGTTGACGGGTACGTTGCCGATCTTGAAGACGGTTTCAACGTATCGGAAGCCGATGGATTCGTAGAGGCGAATCGCGCCTGTATTGTGAATCGTCACTTCGAGATTGACCTTGGCACAACCTGTCTCACGGAAACCTTGAAGGGAGAGTTGTAGTAATTCGCGAC
>JBBRGW010000237.1:0-6638 GCA_038223525.1 Pirellulales bacterium | reverse complement strand
GATAACGAAACGAAGACAAAAGGCTGGTATCCGTCCCCTGCGTCTAGCCAATCGGTTCGCAGCCTCTATTTGATTCAAAAGCGAACGATTCGCATCCCGTGGTTGGAGACCTTTGACTTGCCCGAGAATGCAATCTCATGTGGCCGACGTGAATGTTCTTTAGTTGCACCGCAGTCATTGGCGATGATGAATGGCAGTCTTGCGTTGCAAGCCGCAACGCAGACCGCGGAGACGATTTCTGAAGTAATCCATGGCAATATGCAATTAGCCATCCCAGAAGTGTTTCACAGAGTCTTGTCGCGGAGCCCACGTGGAAACGAGCTGCAGGCTTGCGAGATGTTTTTGGAATCGAGATCTCTCGTTGAGCTTTGTTTGGTGTTGCTGAATACGAATGAGTTTGCGTTTATTGAGTAGGTGCTGAGGTTCGGACGCTGGCAGCGTCCGCCACGGCGGCCGTTAAAAGGAAGCAAGGTTGAGTGATAGATGAAGTACTCGTTGAGAACACTGCTGCTGATCATGTTGATCTTTGGAGCCTTGCCATTTTGGTATCAGAATTTTTTGATTCCGTTCTTTGCGATCCTCGTGATATGTATCGCGATGTCGATCCACGGCTTTGGTGAAGGCTATCGCGATGCTTAACCCGCGCAACACGTGCGTTCCCAGTCAACTCTGGACCGGGCGGCCAGTTTTCTTTTCAGCGGAAGTCGTAAACCGGGAAATCAGGGGGGCTAAAAAAGCTCTTGATTCACTATGCTTGCAAGAATTGAGGTAAACTTCGATTGTCTAAAAGGGGACGTTAGATCCTCCAATCTTTCCATTGACGAATGAGCGAATCGGTAATGTGCGGAATTGCGGGCGGGACTTGGGCACATGGAGAAATGGGGCTGACGCAAGAGGACTTGTGCCGCATGACCGATGCGATTGCGCACCGTGGCCCTGACGACGAAGGCCATTGGCTAGCTCCCTCCAAAACGAACTCATCTTTGCTCGATGGTCTGCCAGGTCCTGGAGTGGCTCTTGGCTTTCGTCGGCTTTCGATCATCGACTTGGCGACCGGCCATCAGCCCCTCGGCAATGAGGACGGAACAGTTCAGATCGTTTTCAACGGCGAGATCTATAACTACCAACAGCTTCGTCACCGACTCGAGGGTTCGAGCCATCGGTTTAGAACCCACTCCGACACGGAAACGATTGTCCACCTCTACGAAGATCTTGGACTGGAGTGCTTTGAACACCTCAACGGAATGTTCGCGTTGGCCATCTGGGATGCTAACAACGAACGCCTTGTTCTTGCTCGCGACCGACTGGGCAAGAAGCCGCTTTACTATGCAATCAAGGACGGTGGGCTAGTCTTTTCCAGCGAACTCAAAAGCTTAATGACGATCCCTGGGATCAACCGAGAAATCGATCCTGGTTCGATCGATTTGTTTCTAACCTATCAATACATCCCGCATCCTTATTCGATTTACAAAGGCATCTACAAATTGCCGCCTGGGCATTTTGCTGTCTTCGAAAATGGTCGGTTAAGAATCGAGAAGTACTGGCATGTGGATTGGTCATACGAAATTGCAATCGATCAACCCACTGCGTCGGAGCAATTACGAACCATGTTGGCAGATGCGGTGCGCATTCGGCTTCGAAGCGATGTGCCTCTGGGCGCGTTCCTGTCCGGTGGCATCGATTCTTCGTTGATTGTTGCGATTGCACAAAAACAACTCGATACACCGATCCAAACATTCTCTATCGGATTTTCGGAAGCAGACTTCGACGAGACGCATTTCGCTAAAATGGTAGCGGACCATGTCGGTACGAAACACGAACGTTTTGAAGTGACTCCGGATGCCATGGATATCTTGGACCGATTGGTGAGACATTATGACGAACCCTTTGGCGACTCGTCTGCAGTGCCTACCTGGTATTTGAGTGAAATGACTCGCAAGCATGTAACGGTAGCACTCAGTGGCGATGGGGGCGACGAACTTTTTGGCGGTTATGAACGGTATCGAGCCTTGAAGCTGAGCGGGCAATTGCAAAATTGGATGCCGATAAGTTGGCTCAATCAGTCTTGGCTCATGAAACGACTACCGGACTCGAATGCGAGGCGATCTTTGATGCGGAGAGTTCGGCGGTTTTGCGAAGCGCTTGGACAACCTCCGATCGATCGCTACATGAATTGGATTCAAATTTTCGGAGAGGCAAGCCGTTTGGATTTGTACCAAGAGTCATTCATCGAGCAGCTACCAGACCGAAACCCCGTGTCGTTTCTAGCGGATGCCTGGAAAAATGCGGGCAAGCGTGACTTGCTCAGTTGCGCTTCAACGGCAGACCTCCAGACTTACGTGCCATGCGACTTGATGACCAAAGTCGATATTGCGTCGATGGCCCATTCGTTGGAAGCACGGCAGCCGATGTTGGATTACCGACTAGTCGAATGGGCAGCTTCTTTGCCATCGAATTTAAAATTGAGGGGCAAGCGAGGCAAATGTTTATTGATGGACACTTACAAGGATATGCTTCCGCAAGCGATATGGCATCGGAGCAAGATGGGGTTTGGAGTCCCGATTGCCAAATGGTTTAAAACATCGTTGAGGGACAGGACCTATGACGCGTTGTTAGGCAAAGATGCCAAGTGTCACGAGTATTTTCGACGCGAGGCAATTCAATCGCTTGTAGACGAGCACATGTCGGGCCGAGGCAATCAAGCGTATCGGCTTTGGAATCTTCTATTTTTGGAGTTGTGGTTGAGAAGCCGCTAATAGCAAATATTGGCAGGGCAAATCGAACCGTTTCCTTGAAGCCTTCCTTACAACGACATGCTGTCTGCCGACTTTTTGATTCAGGAAAGATCACATATGGATAACTCAAATACGAGCGTGCAGCGATCCCGAAATTTTCATCTGAGCATTCGCGATTTACTTGCTTTGGCAGCCATTGTCGCTCTCGCTCTGTCTCTTTACGTTTCAAATGCCAAGAACGCACAACTAAAGGACCAGCTTAATGTCGCCTTTCCGGGACAGCTCTTGCGACTTCATGACGACCATGACGGCCACCCACCTCGGATTGGCTACTCGCTCACTTCAAACATCGCAATGACTGGAATGTTTCACACAATCCACCACCCTGCAAATGCCACTGCGACTGTGTCGGCAAAAATGCTTGATCCGAAGTCCGGTGAAGAGTTGGGTAGCGATACCACATCAGTTAATCCTAACGGAAACTTTCACTTTACAATCAAGCACGGCCCGGAACTTGAGCCCGGCTTCTACCCAGTTTTGGTCGAAATATCTTACGGATCTAAACCGGTGGCACATACGATCAGCTTAGTAAAACTTGTAGATGTACGCAGCGGGATTGAGTAGAAAGGAAGGAAGGGAATGAATAGGGACACATTGGACACATCACCTTCTCCTTTCAAGATTGCTGGCTTAACCGTCAGCAACAAAATTGAGTGTCGCCGGTAGGCAAAGCTCTTCACATTCTGCCCAAGGGCTTTACGAAGAGCCGGTTCTTTGTTGGCTGGAGCAACAATCAACGAGCTACGTTCATGGACAAATGCCAGCATTTCCGTTTCACATCGGATTCGATTCCGCCGACCAAGCCAGCCGAGGAGCCAAAGAAATCGGATGGCCCTTTCGGGCCTTCCTCCCCACACCACCGGACATGCGGGTCAGCATCCTGCGGTTCAACGAAGGTGAGCAAGTTCGGCCCACAATGTCTTGAGACTCAAGACTCCTTGTTCCACTAACCATGCATTCGTCATACAGGTGCCTGGCACGCGCCTGGCATCTACCGAAAGGGCTATGGTTCTGTTTTGCAAAACAACCAAAATCATTCCGAAAAAAACCAGTACACACAAAACGAATAACCAGAGCTTGAGAATCGAAGTCGGACGATAGCGAGACACCGCGTCTGGTTTCGTAATCAAGTCGATTCTCCAAATTACAAATGCACTGACAATCGCGATCAGGACTACCCATAAAATGCCGGCACTCAAATGAAACCTCCAATGGACTCCAGATCGAATACCGCGTGAGGGAGTCTTGCTGGATCCTTCATTGTTGTCTCCCTCTATCGGCTTTTGAAATGACTCGATGCTGAACCAAGGTTTGGGGCTACCTAAGTTGAACACGGTCTCTCTTTCGTCGCCCGAAAACTTTGATTCGACTTGGAACGAAAACGCGAGAATCAAGCACGCAAGATGAGTCAACAAAAGCGACGATCGTACGATTTGCAAGACTGACTTGCCCCAACCACGGATCCAGTTGTCAGATGCCCTGGACAAAAATCCCCATCGGTGACGTATCGTTTTGGAATCTGCCGGAAGGTACGCGAGAGTCGCATTCATAGTCTGCGTTGTAGCATTTCGTTGAGTTGCATCGGCTCGTTGAGTTGAATCGGTTATTCGTTGCTCATTCTGGAATAGCGATCGAACATCTGATTTGAATAGAGTCAAGAGGCCCGCAATACCCACAAGAATGGCAAACGGGTTTCCTGTGACAAAACTAAGAACGCATCCAATGGCGCAAAACACAAAGAACCGCGTGTGATGCATGCTGATGGACGCAACGATGAGCAGAGGACCTGTAAACGCTAACCAGGGAGTCGTAGAGGATTGAGATTTTTCGCTAAGTGGGACAATCGAAAACAGGCTCAATGTGCGGAAAAAGCCCGTCGCGCCGAGGAAAAACGCGACGGTGTCGATTCCGTTGCGGGTCTCCATTTCTTTTGCCTTCCGGGTCCATTCCTCCTTTTCGGTTCTGGTTAGTCGAGCGAGTCTCCTGAGTTCGTTTCCGCCAAGTGCGCTTAGGGTCGCGACAATAGCCATCAGCGCCATCAGCAAAGCGCAAGAGATGAACTTTTCGAAAGACGACGAATCCGCTTGTACGGCAATCACGGCGATCAAAGCCGATGCCGATAACACGCAAGCCGTGACGCTTGCCGCAATCCATGGCCCCGACATCTTGTCTCGGAATCGCGATACCCAAAACGCCAGGAAAGCACTAGGTACCGTGAGCCCCAAAGAAGCCCAAAACGATTCGGTAAACCAATACAGCAGCGCGGCGAATCCAGTTGAAGCCAACCCCCCAGAGAGCATTACCCACTCTATGAGCTTGGGGTGCCTTGCAACCGACAAGCCTGAGCTCGACGGATGACGCTGGATTCCATCAACAGCAGTCTTGATCTCAATCGCATGCTGATAACGTCGTGCCGGCTCTGGCGCCAACGAACGCATAACGACTTCGTCGATTCGAGTGTCGATGTCCGCACACTTGGATGGTCGCTCAAAGCTGCCAACTGGCAAATGACCTGTCAACATTTCGTAAAATACAACCCCAAGAGCATAGATGCCCACACGGTGATCGACGGTGGACCCATCCATTTGTTCTGGAGCCATATATCGAACCGTTCCTACTACCTGATGGGTACCTGTTAGGTTGGACGAAGCTTCATTTTCAATCAGCTTGGCTAGCCCAAAGTCCACAATCTTGACGCAGAGGCACGAGGTACCCGAAGAGTCGTGACTTGTTGATATCAATAAATTTTCTGGCTTGATGTCTCGATGAATGACTCCAACTTGATGAGCATAATGTAACGCTTCGCATATTTGGGCGATAATCAAAAGTGTTTGGTGAGGGGCTAGTGTCTGCCTTGCCATGGACTGCCTAAGATTGAATCCGTCGACGTATTCCATAACGAGAAAGTACAATGGCGGTAGCGTGCCCGAGTCCGAATCCAATGGCCGAGCCAATCCGAAGTCATATACGGCGACGATGTTTGGATGGCTGAGTTTAGCCAAAGCCTTTGCCTCTCGTGCGAATCGCTCCGCAAAACCAGGATGGGACGCAGCCCGCGGCACGATGATCTTTATCGCAACAAGTCGGTCCAAGCCTGAATGCTTGGCTTTGTATACGGCTCCCATTCCGCCTTGGCCAACCAATTCGAGGATCTCGAATTGGTGGAAGTACTTTGCAAGTGTGGCAGGTGACGGTGGTGCTATATCTTCCTCGGATTTTTTGGAATCGGATGCGTCGATTTTAAAGTCCCCTTCTCGTTGGACGATTGGCAGCAAGAAGCATCGGACTCCGCCGCCCACCGTTGCGTTGCGAGAGAAACCAGTGAATAGACAAAAAGATTATAGCACTTATTGTTACTATCCAATTTTTAGCAATCGGAATGAATCAGTGGACGCGCACGATAGTTGAGAAGCAACAAATGGGCTGGGAAACAAACAGTTCCACGCTGCGCGAATGACTCCTGACGCCTTTGATTTCCCCCGATGTAGGAAGCGGTAGGCGTTGGAGTCCGTAGTGGTCGAGGGGAAGAGGCCGGAACAGCGGGGCAAGTGGCCGCGTGCACGACCAAAAGGACAAAGAAAACGTTGCCGATAAATCACCTGGGTTATGCGTGTAGCCGCGAACCACAACGATCCACAGGACAAGCCTGTGGTATTTGATTCGCCATTGCGAAATGGAAATAAAAAAAGCCCGGTTGCATTTCTGCAATCGGGCTTTGTTGTTATTAAAAAATCCGGCAATACCTACTTTCGCACTGGTGGGCACTATCATCGGCTCCGAAAGCTTAACTACTGTGTTCGGGATGGGAACAGGTGGGCCTTTCGGATATGGTCACCGGGAGAG
>JBBRGW010000236.1:0-6640 GCA_038223525.1 Pirellulales bacterium | reverse complement strand
TCACTTGAGATCCCGCTCCCCTCGATAGCGACTTTTGGCTACATTGGTGCGCAGTTGAGGACGTGCATTTCGTCCAGGAGTCTTGAAAACATCCCCAGGAGGTGGAGTCTATGTCGATTTTTCGTTTTTCATCCCATGTTTTAGCGGTCCTATTTGGCACTTTTTTGCCAGCGATTGCATATTCGCAGACCCCCGCATCTCCGGCCAGCAATACGAAGCCATTGCCCAATGGATCCACGGCTGTTTCCCAACCGCCACCCGCCGGTTCTGTTGTTCAAAACGAACTCGAGCACGCGGCGCTGCTTTATTTGGTGGAATCGATTGAACCCTACCATAAGTCAAAAGAGATCAAGGGAAAGTTGACCTTGTCTGGCTCGACGACCATGTTAGCGATCGGCAAATCGTGGTCGGAAAGATTCAAGAAGTTTCATCCGGACGTTACTTTTACGCGCGGAGCCGATGGCACCGAAGCTGGAATCAAGTCGCTAGCCGCAGATGCGGACACCATCGCCGGTTCAAGCCGCCCGCTGAGCGAAGCGGACTTGGCCATTCTCAAAGGAAGTAAATGCAAAGAGCCACTCGAGATAATCGTCGCTCTTGATCCGCTCGCACTCTATGTTCACAAAGAGAATCCGCTGGCTGGCGTGACCCCCGAGCAGCTTGAATCTATCTTTCGTGCCTCGAGCGGTACGGGCAAGCACGCAGCCACTTGGGGTGACCTCGGCCTCAAAGGGGATTTGGCGTCCAAGCCGATCCGAATTCACTCTCGCAGCGAGGTCAGTGGAACGACAACGTTTATTAAGCAGCTCGTTCTCCGAGGCGGTGAGATGGCCAAAGAAGCGCAATCGCATAGAAGCAGCGAAGAAGTCTGCGCTGCCATAGGATCGGATTTGGCCGGAGTTGGAATTTGCGGATTCGGCGAAGCGACAGCTCAGGTTCGTCCAGTATCTTTGATCATCAATGGCGTTCGCGTCCCAGCAACCGACCAGAGCTTTTTGTCGGGCCAATATCGTTTTGTCCGGCCGCTGGTTCTGGTCATTGACAAAGCTCAAATGAAGTCGGACGGAGGTCTTCGCGAAGCAATGCTTCGTTACGTCCTTAGCCGCGATGGGCAGCTTGAAGCGATCCGTAACGATTTCTTTCCTTTGGACCCCGCTTTCATCCGCAAGCAGCTCGACCAGATTTGCGGACCGCAAATGCGTTAATGCGTGCCCTGCCGCTCAAGTATTTATAAGCCGTTTGGGCGATAGCCCGGTTCCTATCATGATTCAATAGTGTCTGAGAACCAGACTGACGCCCGGCGGCAAATTGCTACTTGCAAGCAACAATTTTGAGCGGAATCGCATAAAAACAATCCACCAATTAACCAAGAAGATAACTAAAAAATGAAATTTACAAAATTGCTTCTCTGGACCGTGGCGGGCGTCTCGTGCCCAACGGTTTGTTCAGCCCAGTCGTTTTGGCAGGACTTTTCTAGCGCTATTCCCAAGGTCTTGAACCAGACTGGGACGCCCATGTACAACACTCAGACTCCAGGGTTTCCTTCGACTTCTGGATCTCCTGCAACGCAATTCAATTCGACCGGAGCGAACTTGCCCAGCAGTTCGGGTTTTAACTCGGGCTTCAACTCAGGCGGATTCGGCGGTGCTGGTCCGGTGTTGGCTCCGGCCCGTCGGGATTGGAAGCTCGGGGTTTACGTAGACTATCGGGAGGAGGGTGCGGTGGTCACCCAAGTCGTGCCAGGGACCGCTGGACAGCAAGCTGGCCTGCAACCCAATGACGTGATCGTGGCTGTTGGCCAATCGCGTATTGGGAACTTCGACAATCGAATCATCGAGCTAGCAGAGGAAATACGCAAGAACGCCGACCCTATGGGCCGCGTGTCTCTGCTCGTCTTTAATGCGAATCAAAGAAGATTAGTACCAGTGGTCGTGTCGATGAACTCCACATCCACGTCTTTGAACGGTGTGATCGCAACGCGAGACCGGATGCAACTCCCAAGCGGCGCGGCGCTCGTGGTGCAGTTGCAAAACGTGTCTAATCCCTACAACCTCATCTCTGGCGGTAAGTCAGTAACCCGCGCCGATGGAGTTGCCCCTTATCCGTTTGAACTCCATATCGACCCCCGCTATCTCGATCCGCGCGATCAATTTCAATTGACCGCTTACATCACCTTAGGCAGTCAAACGCTTTACAGCCTACCTCAACCTGTCTCGGTAAACGTAAACAATCTTGCCCAACCGCTGAGCTTGATCGTAGAGTCCATGCCCGGAGGGCAAGCCATGGGAGTTCCAAACTACTCGTCGGGCGGCCAGGGAAACATCGTGAATGTCGGCTACCCTGGAATTGGAATTCAGCCTGCTGACTTGAACTCACTGTTCTTCCAACTGCTCAATCGAGCTCCGAGCGCGGCCGAATCGGTCGCTTGGCAATCTTATCTGCAACAAGGAAACTCGATCAACGACCTGAAGATCAAATTGATGTCGAATATTAAATTCCGCGAGCGATTCGTCAACGATGGCGCTTACGTTCAGGAATTGATGCGGGCATTAGCCGGGCGTGTGCCTGATCAACAGGAATCGGCCTTTTGGACAGGGCGATTGCAAGCGACTCAATCCCCTGAAACCGTAATCACTGAGATGCTGCAGAGGAACACGCGATAGAGACGTTACGTTTCGGAGAATTCGTGCAATGTGGGCAATCGGTAGCGACTAAGAAGTATTTGCAGTTTGCGTTGTGTTCTCTGCTCATGATTTGAGCTGCTTCTTTCGATAACTCAATCATCAGAAGTCGAACACGACACAACATTAGGATTGTGGAGTCGTAGTCCGACGCCCTACCTAACTCAAATACTTCCAAACAGTTGTTTGGTTCGCCGATGGCCATGGAAGGCTGATTCAGCCACGGCGCTGGATCAGTCTTTCTTTCATTGGCGAGCAACCAACGAATAAATAAGGTTTCTCGCGATGCGTTGCCAAACCGTTCGTTCCTTTTCACGTGCTCTGCTGACCGCAGGATTGCTGGCTTCTACACAAACCGCTTTGCTGCATGCTTCATGGAAAGATCGCATGCAGCCCTCGGTAGGTACATGTTTTCTTCATGACCTACACTGGGACCATTGCCGTTTTTCAGCGCCGGATGCAATACTGGTCAGGCCAGTAGCAGCATCCGAATTCGATGCGGCAGTGGACCTAGAACTCGAACTCTGTCTCGCAGCTGCGAAGCGTTTCGAAATCCAGTCCCAGGCCGAAGCGATTTTGGTCGACTGGAAGTACTTGCGAGAGAAAGTATCTTTCGGCGCATCAAGGCTATTCCATCAAGTTTCGCAGGCCAAACCCATTATCATCGCGTCGCTGGAACAGACCGCTTTGACGCTGGTTCAATCGATTAAGATCCCCGACGCATTGCCCGTAACAGCCATCGTGACTCAAGAGGTTTGCGGCTTCGATGACGAATGGAATTGTGGCACCAAGACGAATACGCTTGCTGCCGAGCCCGCGATTCGATTCCCCAAACGAGACGGCGGAAACCTATTCGTCTACGCAATTAATTTCGATCCTGACTTAACGGATTCGGATGCGTGTTCCGACTCATTTTGCGATCCTAAGCAAAACAACTTTGTGGCTCACTCCTGGCAGGTAGGAGTCGATCCTGTTTGCCCCGAGATTTTTGGTCGTGATTCTGTCCCTACCTGGATAGAGAGTGTAACTCTGCCTTCGGTTTGCTGCCCTTTAGGCATGGATTGCGACACCATGATCGGCGAAGCGATCAGTACCATGATCGAAACCGCTGAAGTCCTGACTGCAACGCGACCCCCGATTTTGGAAACCGCGTACGACGATTCGGAATCGCTGCTTCCCGACGATTGGACAGCAATGGAATCCATCGTCGGTTTCGAGTCGATAGCACAATCCAGCGCCGATCAACCAGTCACTTCGCCGTACATAACCGAAGAGATATACGAACCCTCAAATCAAACTTATGCAGCGTCAACCAATCGATGGTTGGGTTCATTAGGGGTCGCAGATTGGGCGCTGCACATCGGTAAGAAATTTGTATTGAGAAATTTTGAGCCAACGCTTTCCGAGGCGATTAGCCCTTTGGGACCATTTTCGATTGAGGACCTCATAGTCCCGCCCAAAACACGAGCTTTCCTATTCGACTCTTTTCGAGATGTGCTCTTTGCTACGACTAAGGAATCGACCACTTTGCAAAGCAAATCCAACGCAACTGTGGACGAACTCGACCCTCGCAACGTAGTCGAAAACAATTTCGACCATTCGTTTGAAACCGCAGACGCGTCCATTTTACGATCCTCGGAATTTGAAGCTCCGCGAGGAAATTCTGTTTCCAAGTACATGGCCAGGAGCATTCGGAGCTTAGCTATGTACTTGCTCGACTTTGCGTCGCGAATCGACGATCCGATCAACAATCCGAACGACAAAATCGAAGTTGCAAGCGGAACGACGCAACCCGCCCGTTAGGCACAGGAGAATACCATGTATTCTCCGTGCCCTTGGAAGGACGTCTGTCTCTATTGAAAGCCGCCGCCAAATCCTCCGCCACCCCCTTGACCACCGCCGCCTGCACCGACACCACCACCACCGACACCACCACCACCCGCTCCTCCGGCACCACCACTAAGGCCGGACGAGCCAGTGAACGTATTAAACGTATCAACAGAAATGATTTCGTTGAAGCTCGGAAAGGGAGTGATTCTCACGTAACGCCGGTCTCCTGATACTACCGCGCTCGCCGACATTTGCGCACCTTGAGGAATGACCTGTATCTGCGGTCGATAACCAACTACACCAGGTCGGATGAACGGACCTAGTTGGCCATTTCCACCGACGCCAAGCCCACCGTTTTGGCGAGCGTACTGCGACAGCAACTGGTTATAAGCTGCTCCTGCACTTGTTCGAGTGCCGTTGTTATTACCATTGCTATTCGTTGTATTGACCTGTGCTAAGACGACACCGGCCTCAGCCATTCGTTGTTGAACTTTAGCCAATTGCGCATCTACAATCGGATCCTTGCGATGCCCAGTCTTGACTTCTGCGACAACAATTACATCCTGTTTGATAGGTACTTGGTGCTGAACTACTTTTTGGTCAGGTGTACCGTAATCGGTAAGCAAGTTCACGGTAACTTTCCCACCTGCGACCTCACCCCAAACCTTTCGGATGAGAATGCGATAGTTGCCCGCATATCCGCTCGCACAAACGTATGTTTCTGAAAACCCATCCTTGGCCGGTTTGTCCAGCGAGGATCCATCCGTCAGTAGCAAACCACCGTTCAAGGTCCGCGGATTGTTCTTGTCGCAAACCGAACCAGTTGGCTCCTCTACCGCAACGTCGATGTCGGCATCACCACTCCAAACAACGCGAACAACCAAATCTCTCATTCGAGCTTGTTTGATTTCCTTTTCGAATGCATAGGCTTTCATTGTTTCCTTTGCACTGTTGAGCCGAATGTATGCAGCCTTCGCAGCAAGGTCTGCTTTTTGGATTAGTGGCGACTGATCATCTGACCACGCTTGACTTAGAATCGCAGCAGAGCTCCAGCGAACGGATTCTTGATCGCCAATCTCTACGCTCAAATCCAAAGCCAGTTCGAGTGGCTCTTTGAGCATCGGGTTGGATCTACAAGCATCTCGAAAAACGCTCAACGCCTCTTTCTTCATCCCTTGCCCAGCAAGGTATTTTCCAATTTTGATTGCATCATCTACGCTTCCGCCGAAATCGATACTAGATAGTAAAACTCTACGGATTTCAGAGCCTGGATACTCACAACCTTCCATTGCCGTGCTTAGTGCTTGGTACATCCATGCTGCAGGCAATGTCTTTCGCATCGCATCGCCAACGGTATCAATGACTTCTTGAAAGGACTCTTTGACTTCTTCATCTTTATTCGCTGCTGCTGCCCGCTTGGCTTGGTTCATCTTGGAAACAACCCAGGTATTCAGTTCAGCTTCCGCCGCGAGGCGTTCGCCACCTTCGCTTGCAATCAACTGCTCGATCAATTCAGCAGGAGTCTTCTCAGCTGGTTCCTTTTCCTTCGACTTGGATGGCTGGTCTTTTACATCCATCATTCCACCCATGCCGCCGCCCATACCACCCATGCCGCCGCCCATGCCGCCCATGCCGCCGCCCATACCACCCATGCCGCCGCCCATGCCGCCGCCCATACCACCCATGCCGCCGCCCATTCCGCCCATCATGCCGCCGCCCATGCCGCCACTCATTACGGGAATGACAAGGTCACCAACGGGATAAACACGGATCACATTCGCCGAGGATTTTTTGGTGGTAATTCGCATTACCTCGTCTTCGATAACATAGGTCAGTTCTAATGGTTCCAAAATAAGCTTAAGAGCAGATCGGAAGGAAACCGACGGAAGCTCCAACGTGATCGCTTCGTCCGGTAGAATGCTTTCGTCATCCAATGCCTTTTCATCAAGGATGATTGGGATTTCGTATAGACCCTTGAAGTACTTTATAACCTGATTCAAAGGCATCGCATTGAAGTTGACTTCACCCTTTTCATCGAGCACACGGTAGATCTTTCGTTCCGACTCTTTTCCACCGGACAAATCGATCGATCCATATCTTTCAATTCGGCGAGCGCTAAGAGCCTGCCA
>JBBRGW010000235.1:0-6641 GCA_038223525.1 Pirellulales bacterium | reverse complement strand
GCGCTATCGGTCCAACTGTCCGTGGGTGCCGCTCGCTCCTGCGACATCGCAATATTCGGCACGTCGAACGAGACCATCGAGGTAACCAACAACGGAGCAGCCAAGTATCGCAGGGAACGAAAAAGGGATCTTGTAGGACGCTTTCTCAGCATGGTTCGATTCTCATTTTTAGTGGGAAATAAAAACTTTTCGCCCTTTAAAGTACTCGATACGATTCAAAAAGTCGACATCGGCAATCGCTTATCAAATTTAACCGCCCGCTTATACCCGGCCGGCATGACAGAGTGAACTACCGAATTTTTAGTTCGCTCTTTACTTGATCGATGCCTGGTTCGAAGTTTAGGATTCGCTGCAGCAATTCTGCTGTTCGTCTCGAACCGACGGTGCCTCGCAGGATAGCGGTATTGCCCATCATCGATACGGACGCTGTGCCTCCAGAGAATTGCGTTACGCGATCCATTGCGCCTGCGGTGGCTGGCACCTCTTGTATGGTCGTCGCCGGCAATGCGTCGTTTTCAAAGTCCACTTCTAGTCGAGGGTAGTACATTCCTTTATTGGGCTGTGGCGGGAGCGGTTTGTTTATTTTGGCCTTTGTGGTTTCAAGACGCAGACTGTCGGTGGCGGATTGCACCCGACCAACACCCAGCGCTTGCCCCGCCCCCACAAAACCCGTTTGATCCGATCGGTTCGAACCGACAAAGTCTTGTCGACTTCGGCTACCGCGCACAAATCGGGTGCTATTCACTTGCAATCGGCTGCCGACCGAGGGGATCGCACTGCTGGCTCCTCCGATCATGCCGTTGGGATTGGGCGCCATGGCTGGTACTCTCTGCTGCGTTTGCTGGAGCGCTGGTGAACCTATAGAGGGACTGCCGAAGAGCTGGGCATCGGCAAGCCTGTAGGGAATCACCACCAACACAATTGCAAAGAACCAAAAAGATTTGGACAGAAAACGCTGATGGATCATTGGTTTGCTCCGGTAGCTTCATCTATTTTTTTGGAAACAACTTCTCCAACCGATTGTCCCAACTTGATCCAGTATGTCTCTTCGTTGACACGAACCAAGACTTTGTTGGCTAACACTTCGACGACCGAAATGTCATGTAGCGACACGGGGACTTGTGCCCCTGGGACGATTGTTTTGGTCGTTCCTCGGCTATCGATTCGAAACCATGCTTGCGCGACACCCTCTCGGTTGGACGTGATCGCCTTTAGCTCGACTTCAAACAATGCCTTGGCGAATCCTCTCGCGAAAAGATTGCGACGCACAAAATGTTCGTAGGTGTTCGGTGCTACCGTTGACACGTCCGCGATTATCCATTCGCTGAGTTGCTTCTTGTTGACAGAAGCTTCGAGACATAATACTTCGATCGTCAAATCCGCATCCAATCTACCTTCGCTGCCGATCGGATTGAGAGCGATCGATCGAATTTTATGCAGATGCCCTGATTTGCGAAAATCGTTTAGGAATGCAGAAAGTTTGGCTAGCGTCGCCTGGCCTCGCAACGAGTAACTGATACGATGACCTACCAACTGGCGTTTGCCTTTCTTCGTACGTGAACGGATCTCAAGTTTTATCGGCTGGGCTGCATCGACCGACGCAGACGCCAACTCGTTCTTCTCCACCAAGTTCAGTAGCCATTGCTGATAAAGCGACCTTGCCAATTGCGGATCGTCTGGCAGCGCTCTCGCTGCCAACGATTCGAGCTCTTTACCTTGCTTCTGTGCAACGCGTTGTTCGACTTTCGAAGCGGCGAGTTTGTCCGAAAGATCGGATAGTTCCGATGTCAGCAGTTGCGTGGGCCTCTCGATCCAACTTCGATAGACTGTGTCCAATCCATATAGACCAAATACCCCCAGCGCGGCGATCGCAAACCACATCGTACGTGGACTCATTTGGGTTGCTCCACGGAAGGAACACCTGGCTGATAAGCGTTTAGATTCTGGGCTTCGATCGGAAACGTAACCCGCGTTTCAAATTGCCAAGGGTATTCGGCCGAGTTCGGATTTTGGCTGATCTGTTTACTCGTCGCGCCGTACTTGGCGCTTCGGATTCGCGACTCCAATTGAGAAATGAACTCTTGATCGGCAACCTGCACCGAAAGATCGATGGTCGCGGTGCCGGCCGCCGTCGCGGTGGCCGACAATCGGCGGACCGTAGCGTCCTGCCCCTCGGGCAGTCGGCTCGATAGTCCGTTGAGTTCGGTCAACCAATCGACTCGATCGGCCATCCATGATTGAACCGCTCCGACCTGGTCCGATTTTTCTTGGTATTTGGCCGTTACCTTCTTCGTGTTCTCCAATTCTTTTTGAAGAGCGTCCACCTCGGATTGCAACTTCCAAACATCGGACAGCAAAAAATAGACCGCGATGGCTAAAACCATTGCAGCCCCAGCTCCAATCGTTCCCCACCGAACCATCGGGTTCATCGGCACCGGTGCTTGCTTGGGCGCCATTAGATTGACAGGCAACGTGTCATGCAGGAAGTCCCAGGCCGCTCCGGTATTGGCGGCTGTCGCGGTATTGGCGACTGCCGAAGTCGCGCTCCCTGTTCCAGATTCCCCTCGATCGTCTGCAATCTGCTTCCAATCGACCAGGGGATGGACACTATGAATCGAAAGTTCTCCTCGTTCCGAAAGGGATTGAGCGACTTGCCGAGCAGCTTCACTGGTCTCGAATACATACCAGCTCGGACGCAACTCTGCCGTCGCTTGCGGCAACAGCGTCATACACCGCTGTATCTCCATCCAAATCTGCTCTGCAATCCGACTCGGCTCCTCAGTGCTCGATCGAATCGAGCGGAGAAGAATTGGCTCTGCTCCGCTGCAAACGGCCAACTCTACTTCACCAGCATAGAGATGCACCGCGATGGCCAATGTCCCATTCGAAATGTTCTGCCGGCGAAGCAATCCCAGCGGCGCTAAATGCCGAGAGCAAATCGCAGCCAAACGAAAGCCTGCTGCAGCGACTTGCTTTTGCAATGAGCTAAGCTCTTTGGCAGGCAAAGCGAATACCAAAACCTGACTACCCGCATTCTCGTCTGCCGCGGGATTGTCCACAACGTGGAAGTCGATGATAGGTGGCTCATCGGATTCACCTAATTGCTGCTCCACTTCGCTGGCGATCAAAGCCGGCAACTCGTTCGCCGAAGCAGGTGGCAAATTGAGCGTCGGTAGATCGAGTTCAGGTCGCGAAAGAAGGACTACCAAGCGTTGAATCGAAATGGACTGCTCACGGAAATGATTGGCCAATGCCAAAAGTGGATTGCCCACCTCGGTGTGCGATACAACCCCGAAGTCACCAGGCTTGATGCTTTCGGCCTTCGGCGAAACAACCAAAAAATAGATCGCTTCTCGGTCCCAATGCGCGAACGCAATACGCCCCGAACTGGACGAACGACCAGAAGGCCTTCGGAAAGCTGATAATCGTTCTAGTAATTTCATGGTTTTGAGTCGGTCAATTGTTCGACGGAAAACCCGCGATCCCACGCATGCCAAACCTTCGAATTTCGCAATTGAGCTGGGATTTCACATGCATCAATCGTCGCCGTCATTCGATACACGGCGCTTCGATTATCGCGGTAGCCTATCGACTGGACTGAATAAACATCGCTGCGACTGGACAAGTAGGGCTCTAGTTCTTTGAGTTTCGTCAAATCCATTGCGTCCACTAACCATGCGATGGTGTCTGTCCCGTCCTCTGTCCTGCGAGTGTTGGACGCTTCGGACCGGAGTTGAACAATTCGCTGCGCCAAAGTTAAGTCCATACCGGGCACTCCAGCCAAAACCTCGAATGGAGCCTCCGAGGCATCGACACGCCCAATCGATGCCGGAGACGAATCGACGGTGACTGTGTCGAGTAGACTACCAAGGTAGTTACGAGCATCCGACAAGTCACTCGAAAAGGGGCTCCGAACGATGCGTTTCACCGAAGTTGTCGTCCCCGTTTTGCCGCTGGATTCGTTTGACCCAATTCCTGGTGGCAGATCCACCACTTCTCCCACCAATTCGAGCGCGCTTCGAAATGAATAAATCGCACTCTTGCTCAAATCCGGTGACCAGTTTTGAACCCATTCGATCTGGGGAGCGCTGGCCATCTGGGGGGCAACGCCTCCTGGTCCATATTGTCGCATCGCAATCACGAAATTCACTCGCTCCAACGGCCAAATCGTCAAGAGTTCACGATGCAACTTGGCAAGGTCCGGATCGTTAAGGTTGACTCGCGGTGTTCCATTACGAGTCCTGTTGCGATGGCCGCTAACCCATGTCAAGTAATGCTGTAGCGGCGAAAGCGGCGAGACAGCGGTCGCAGGGTTTGGGGAGCTATCCACAGGCGACTGCGCACTTCGTGTCCCCATGTTTTGACTCATTAATCGACGCTCCATCGGATCCAGCCGATAATTCTGATTGAGATCCCCTCCAAACCACGCTTGCTTGATGTCGTCTCGAAGAATGCTTTGTCTGCTTGCCGCATCTTGCTTGTTGATTGGATTGGAAACTCCCAACTCGCGCAACCAAACGTCCACGATGGCTTCATTCGTTCCAGGCAAGCCTAGCAACGTCAATCTTGCATGTCCTGGTTTCATTCTGTCCCACGCTAGCAACGTCGGAATATGAAGTTTCGCCGATTCGTTCTCTAAACCAAAACGAATCGCAAGTGTCGAACCGCTGATGGAGGATGCCGCAGTTGGTAGGTTTCCGGTTGTGCTCTCGTTTGCCAGGGGCGATACCAAGCTAAATCTCCACGCGTTTGGATCCCTATCGCCGGATAGCGAAAGTGGCGCATCGCTAACGATGATATCGCAAAATGCCGACGCATTGTTTGCAAGCCCACCTACACTCACCCTCTGGGATAACGGCAATTCCACTATCGCCATCGCTAATTCCAAACCACTGATTGCGGCCAGCCTCGCGTGCACTTGCTCTTCTGCAGTTCGAGTGACACGGTATTGGCTTTCCATGTAAAAAGAAAACCGATACGCACCCAACGAAATGAGCATGACCAATACGACCACGACCAGCAGAGCCATTCCCTTGTGTTGGTTGTCGCGAACCGTCATGGCCCGCCCTCGGCGATCGGTTGCACAGATGCCACTCCCTTTGAAACGATTCCACTAGCAACGAAGATTACCAACTGGACTTCGTTGGTCGACACTATCATGATCCCTTGGTTGCCACCGCTAGCCCGTTCCTGAATGGTTTCCGATTCTTGCTCGAGAGGATTGAGCAATGGTTCTGTGGTTGTTAGATAGTTGTCCTCAAGTCGATCTGCTTCGGTTGGTTCTTGCGAGGGTCTTTCGGATGGGTGCAGTATCTCTGATGCTGGCGGAAAATCGAAACCGAACGCGATGGCTCGCGGCAAACCTCCGCGTTGACCGCTATTCCATTGTGCTACCCAAGCAATGCCATCGAAGTACCGAAATTGAGGATGCATCAAACCGTCTAGTCTTGACTCGCTCATCGGACTCGCGTTCGTAAGCACCGATTCGTCTGCTTGGCGATAGAGATTTTGTACACTCAATACGCGTTCCGAGGGCGCTTCCGACACAGCACGACTACCGACGTCGACTTGCTCTCGCCGCACCAGTGAATACTGTGTTTCGTCCAATAAACCATCAGAGATACTTGACGATAACGAAGGTTTGCTTGAGAGGTTATCAGGCATTGGAACCAATTCGTATTCAATCTCCAAGTAATCAGCGGGCCAAAGTGATGCTGGCCGTGCAGCTTCCCCAAACCCCTCTCCCAATTTCATTTCTTCGCCGGTATCGGCAAGGTTCATGTCTGCCGGATCCGACATCAGGTTTCCTAAAAACGGAATAGGATCGACCGACGGTGAAATCGTTGCCGTGAACCCCATTGCGGTTCCATAAAAGGTCGCGGTGCCGGCCGTATTCGATACCACATTCGCCGTTGTAGTTGCCAACGCGCGCGTTGAACTAACTGGCTGTGCGGGCGCGGCAAAAGGAACCAAATGCTGCAAGTCGTTTTCAAGCCATTCTCGCGCCGACCGTATCGTTTGCGTTCGATACGATAGTTTCCAACCTCGCATTTCGGCATCCCGAAATGTTCCGAGCAACGACCACGCGACAGCCATTAAGGCGCCCAGCAATCCGAGCGCGATCATCAACTCCATCAACGTGAAGCCCCGCTTCGGTTTCGTCGCGAGCATCATGGCGATACTCCACCGCCGACGCGACTTCCATTCGCGAAAGACTTATTTGCTTCGGTGGGTTGTGCTTCAGTGGGTTGTGTACGACGAACCAACCGCGACAGTTCGCACAATGGATCAACCGACTCACTGGTCAATTGCACTTGGGATTCGTACAGCGTAACCGTCACTCGGTACAAGCTAGTGGGCATCGACTTTGCGGAACCCATATCCCCTATTGCCTTGTCGCCAGCTATGTCAAAGGGGGTCACCGAAATCCGAAAACCTCGAGGAGGATCGCTTGGCAAAACCCCTTTGATTTCCGCTTGTGTCTCTTGATTTGCAAAGCCTGCAACAAACTCGTCCATGACCGACTGAGCTTGCGAAATCGCGATCGTCCGGACCTCCGCTCGGTTTCCATACTTGGTCCCCAACGCGATTAGCGAAAAGAGCACCATCGCGCTTCCAGCCAGAATTGCTGTCGCGATTAT
>JBBRGW010000234.1:0-6644 GCA_038223525.1 Pirellulales bacterium | reverse complement strand
TCTTGCTGCCTGGCAACCCACAAGCAGGTTCGACAGTCATGGTCGCAGACCCAGGTGCAAGCATCAGTTGCTACAGCGTCAACCATGGCGCTGGTCGGCAGCTTGGTCGCAAGCGCGCGATTCGCGAATTGGATCAAACGTCCGTGGATGCTTCGTTTGAAGCCGCTGATATTTTAACGAATTGCCGTAAGTACCCAAAGGATGAGGCGCCTGCGGCATACAAAGACTTCGAGGAAGTTTTGCGAAGCGTGAAGCTTGCAGGTCTCGCGACCGAGGTTGCGAGACTGAAGGCAACGTTTGTCATCAAGGATGGCGATGCAGCCGATGACTGATTTTTCAAGTGCCCACTTACTCAGGCAACGGCACTTGATCGGTCGACATTAGATATCCAATAAGATTGCGCACTTGCTCGTTCGAAAGATTCTGAAGCAAGCCGTCCGGCATCAGCGATAGCTTGGACTGCTTGATCGATTCGATCTCTTCGCGGTCTAACGTAACGGGTTCTTGCGCCGTTTGCAAAGTGAGTGTCCGGTCGGTGGTCGCTGTCGTAACACCGTTGATAACCCTTCCATCCTTGAGCAACGCGATCATCGTTCGGAAATCGACCCCTACGCTTGCGCTCGGGTCCACAATGTTTTCCAATAGATAGTCCAAATTTTTTCGGTTCGAGCCGGTCAGGTCTGGCCCAATCTGGATCCCTACTCCATAGAGCACATGGCAAGTCGCGCACGATTTCTGGAAAATGGCTCGGCCAGCACGCAGATCGCTCTTGGCGATCGCCTCGCTTCCAAGTTCTGTTCGAAGTTGTTCCATCAGCTTCTTTTTGTCTTCGGCAGTGACGCGAACGTCCCCCCAGGCTTCCGCCAACTCCGAGTTGATCGCTTCGTCGTCAAACGAACGAATTTGCCTCGCATGAAAAGCAGAGACTTCGTTCGGGGCGATAGTCTTGTCGCGAATCGCGGCCAAAAGAGCCTTGGCGTACGAGGGGCGAGATGCAAGAGTGTTAATCATCTCAACCCGTTCGGCTGGCCCAAAATTTTTGGCCCGGCTCAAGATCTGCTTCGGTGCATCGGCATGTTCGAATTGAGCCAGCCCCCGAATCGCTTCGCGGACCATTGCTCGATCCCCTAACAACTTGAATAGGATAGGAGCGAAATCGGTGGGGCGACTGTTCAATAGGGATCGCAGCGCCTGCCGACGTGCCTCGGCATCCATATCGGAATCATCAACGAGCTTTGTTAGCTCCGCAACAGCGAGTCCATCGCCAAAGACGAGTCGCAAAGCCTGCATGTCGCGAATCGTTTCTTTGACTTCACTTTTCTCAAAGCGTTTGGCAAACGCGGGCCAGTTCGAGGGGGGCGTTGCTTTTTGCCAACCTTTGAGCGCCTTGGCCATGCCAGTCAATATTTGTGCGGGGTGCGGAAATTGGACGTCCCCGGCCACAGTTAACAATTGAACTACAACCTCGGGTCGCGAATCGATCTCAAGCGTCAATCGACGCGCGATGTTCTCAGTCAGTCTCGGTATCGAGGAGTACTTTGCGAGCGCTATGGCTTGAGTGGCATCTTGTGCCACGGCCGATTCGACACCGTACCAAAGCATTGAAGGGAACATACGATCATCACGGAACTCGCTTTTCGCAGCTAACTCTGATGCGATACGCCATCGGTCCGCGTTAGGCAAACGCTGCAGCGCCGAAGCCAAATAGAGATCGACCAAACCGGAACGGTCATTTCGCGCCAATCGAACAAGCGATTCCAGCATTGCTTTCGAGGGAGAGCTGCCGTTCGGTGTCAAGCGATCGACTAAGAAACGCAACGCGGCTACCCTTTCGTGTTCATCCGAAACGGCCAAGTGCGTTATGAGCCACGCTTCGTCGGCGGCCCCTATTGCATAGCACGTCTCCATCAATCGCAAACGCTTAGGAACGTCTGTTGTCGCGATCAGAGCCCGATCGATCTCCATACGCAATGCGATATCGGGTTTTGTTTTGCCGGTGGCATAGCGTTCGACCAAAACGCGTCGAGCGGTCCTTGGCCACCAAGCGTTGTCGTGCAATTGGAGGGCTATCAATTGGCTATCGGATTGCTTTGACAAGTCCAACGCAGCGACAGCGTTGGGTTTGCCGTACGAGAGTTTGTAAATGCGCCCGCTGGTTCGATGCACGCCATCGTGGTCATGGCACTCGCCTGTGTCGCTCCAATCCGCAATAAAGACACCACCATCCGGTCCCGTGATCAAATCCATGCCACGAAACCAAAGATCGGACATAAAGCAGAAGTCCGGCGCACGTTTGCCAACATAGCCAGCCCCCTGTCGCTCAATCAGGTTGCTATTGATCCTGAGACCGTGCAGATTGAGACTGTATAGGCGGTTGCGATAGTCCGCAGGCCAGTTGTCACCTTGATAGATCATCAAGCCGATATGGGCGTGACCACCGCCGGCCGCGTTCGTGCCATCGGACATTCCCTTTTGGACCGTGTTCCATTTCTCGCCATTGTCCCAATGCACATGGTCGGCGGTCTGGGCAATCAGTTGATACGTATGTGGATTCAAATCCACTCCGTACATTCTTTCCACGTGTGCACCGGGAACGGTATGCCACAAATGCCCGATAACAGTGTTGATGACAAACATCTCGCCATGCTGGTCGAAGTCGAATCCCCAAGAGTTGGTCATGCCGTGCATCACGTTTTCGACAGTTCCATGAACCGGATGGTATCGCCAAACGCCTGTGTTGATTTTGATGCGTTGCGAATCACCCGAGCCAGGTTTGCCGATATTGCTTGTCGCTTGAATCCCGTGCCGGGCATAAAGCCAACCATCCGGTCCCCATTTCAATCCGTTGGCCGGAGTGTGTCCAACGACCCCTTCGTCAAAGCCATCGAGCATGATCGTCGGCGGGCTGTCAGGAATGTCATCTCGATTCCGATCGGGAAAGAAAAGCAGGTTCGGTAAGCAGATCGCCCATACGCCGCCGTTTCCAACTTCGATGCTGGTCAATTTGCGAGCATCATCCCAAAAAACAGTTCGTTTGTCATGCTTTCCATCTCCATCGGTATCCTCGAGGACAACGATGCGATCGCGTTGATTGCCGTCGAAGCCGCCGGCACCACCGCCAGCCCAGCTATAGTTTTCAGCAACCCAAAGCCGTCCTCTTTCATCCGTAGTGATCGCGATCGGATTCTGGACGTGCGGTTCGGCTGCAAAGACAGACAGATTAAATCCATCGGGCAACTTAGCCGATTGGATCACGTCCGTGGGAAGCATCGGACTGGTCTTCGCCTTTTCCGTATTGATGGGCGTTGGAAAGTCGTCGGCGAAGCAGGACGCGATGAAGCTGCATGCTGCGAACAAAATCACGGTCGATCGTAAGATGCGTTGGGATTGAAACATGGTTTTGGAGGTTAAGGAAAGTGAACGTGCTTCGGGCGGGAGCCTGTTATTCTATGCTCGTTTTCGCGACTCAAGTCTAATGGCAGAAGTTTGGGACCATTGACTGTAGTTTGGGACCGTTGATTGTAGTTTGGGACCATTGTCCCGAACGAATAGGTGTCCCGAACGAATAGGTTTGGCAATCAGTACTATACCTCGCGAGGCTTGCGCATGATCCAATTGCCGATATCGTCCAGATAAGTATAAATTACCGGAACAGCCAGTAGGGTGAGCAATAGAGAAAGCGTTTGGCCGCCAGACGCAAGCACTGCAATCGAACGGCGTTCTTCGGAGCCTGGACCGTTGGCGATCAGCAGCGGCAAAAGCCCTGCGACAAACGCGATGGTCGTCATCAAAATGGGACGCAACCGATCGCGATTGGCTTGCAGAATCGCTTCGTGCCGCGGCATCCCTTTGCGACGGAGCGCATTGGTGCAGTCGACTTGCAAGATTGCTGCCTTTTTCACCACACCAAACAAGACCAAAACCCCAAGGGCCGAATAGACGTTTAAAGTCTCGTTCCCGATGTACAAGCTGACCAAGCCAAACGGTACCGATAGAGGCAGAGTGAAGAGAATGGTTAAGGGGTGAGCGAGGTGTTCAAACTGGGCAGCCAATACAAGGTACATGAAGATGAAGCTCAATAAAAAAGTCCAGCGGAATTCGCTGAACGTCTTTTCGAGTTCTTTTCCTCTTCCAAGCACTCGGGTATCAAAACCAGGTGGGACGCCGATCTCCGTAGCGAGGGTTCGCATCGCTTGCACACGGTCCGCCAGCGCGTAGCCGGTCGAGATGTTTGCGCGTATGGATACCATGCGTTGTCTATCCAATCGATCGATTCGAGCAGGCGCGTCACCGAAATCAAATCGAACGATGTTGTCGATTCGCGTTAACTTAGACGCATTGGATTTCGATGCGGATTGGGAATCGATGGCCGAGACGAGTTTGCCTGCTGCGGGGTTCGCTCGCACATAAAGCTGCGAGATCGCATCCCTGTCGCGACGATCCAAGCCGACCAGACGAAGCTCCACATCATATGCGTCGTCGATCGTAACGTCTCGATAACGAGATACTCTCTCATCGCCACCTACAGCGATTCGCAATGTATCCGCAATTTCTTGCACAGAGACACCCATCGCAGCCGCTCGCTCGCGATCGATGGAAACCAACAATTCAGGTTTGTCCAATCTCAGGGTCGTATCGACGTCCACAATGCCGGGCAACTCCATCGTTTTCTTGCGCATCGTCTCGCTAAACTCCGCCAAACGTTTCACGTCTGGACCTGTAATGCAAAAATCGATGTCGACGTTGGGACCTTGTCTTAGCGATGTTAGATTTCGAATGGAGACTCGAACGTCTGGAATCGTTTTCATGAGTTGGCGTATCTCCGCCATTTTTTCTTGTTGGCTGAAATTGCCGTCAATCGCCTTCCTAGGCTCGCCTCGGATCAAAGCAAAAAAGTACCGTTCTAACGAGAAAGTCCTTTCGGCAGCATCTTTGAGGCGCACGAATACGCTGCCGTTATTGACTCCACCGAATCCTCGTGATCCGACACTTGCGAGCGTCAATACAACTCCATCCACCGTCCGCAACTTTTCTTCGACGACTTGAAGTGCGTCATTCATACCCAACAACGAGGTTCCTTCTTTTGCGTTGACGCTAACCTCGAATTCCGATTCATCCACGTTGGTCGGAATGTAGTCCTGTCGAACCCAGCCGTACAACGGAATATTGGCGAGGATCGTTGCAATACACAAAAGCAATGTCAAGAATCGAAATCGCAGCGAGAAGCGCAGCGAGGCCATATAGCTGACCTCGATCCAATGATAGAAGCCCTTTTGTCGAGTTGTCTTTTGCGAATGCGAATGACCTCCTTCCTGCTTGGGCTTTTTAAGCAACAGACTGCACATCATCGGGGTCAATGTGAAGCTAACAATCATCGATACCAAGATCGCAACCGTGGCTGTCACGCCAAACTCAAAGAGCATTCGGCCCGTTACACTCGAGAGAAATGATACCGGCAAGAAAACGATCACAAGAGAAACGGTTGTTGCGAGAACGGCCAAACCTATTTCTTTGGTCCCGTCGATGGACGCTTGGAAAGGACTCATCCCCTCTTCTTCGATGCAGCGAAAGACATTTTCCAAAACGACAATGGCATCATCGATCACAACGCCAACCATCAGCACGAGCGCAAGCATAGTGACGTTGTTGAGCGTAAAGCCGAACGCTTTCATAAATGCAAAGGTCGCGATAATCGACGCTGGGATGGCAACCGATGCGATGAGCGTCGACCGCCAAGACCGCATAAAGAGCAACACGGTCAAACAAGCCAATATGGATCCCGAAATCAAATGGTTTTCGATTTCGTGAAGTGCGGAAAGGATGTAGCGTGATTGGTCTTGAATGATGGCAACACGAACATCCGGTGGAAGCAATTGTTCGCTGCGTTTTAGCCGCTCCTTAATTCCGGCAATTACATTGACCGTGTTCTCTCCCGACTGTCTTTGCACGCTCAGAACTACCGTAGGCTTACCATCCAAGCGAGCCATCGTTCGCACTTCCTTGGTCCCATCAACGATCGTACCGAGATCGCCTAGGCGGATAGAAGAGCCACCGACGGTATCGATAACCAATTCATCGAAGTCTTTCGACTCAGCCACGCGACCGAGGGTTCGCATCGAGCGTTCTCGCAACCCCTCATCGACGCGCCCGCCGGGGACCTCTGCATTTTGTCGCACGAGTGCATCTCGCACTTGGACGATCGACAATTGATAAGCAGCCAACCGTTTTGCATCGATGCTTACTTTGATAGCGCGTTCTGCAGCTCCGGAGATGGAAACTTGGCCGACGCCTGGGCTTGATTCGATAACGCTTTTCACATAACGATCGGCCAATAGGTAAAGTTCGCTCGGCGTCCTCTCGCCCGAAACGGCGATGGACATTACCGGTGATGAGTCCAAATCCGATTTTTGAACGACAGGCGGATCGATGTTTCGCGGCAATCGATTGGTCACAGCCGACACCACATCCCGAACGTCTTGAACCGCGGAGTCGATGTCGCGAGCGAGCGAGAAAGTAAGCAGAACCAGCGAGCTGCCATCGGTCGAAATACTTCGCAACTCCTCGATGCCTGCGACAGTGGAAACAGCATCCTCCACAATCTGAGAGATTTCAGATTCTACTTCTTGCGAAGCCGCCCCTGGATA
>JBBRGW010000233.1:0-6656 GCA_038223525.1 Pirellulales bacterium | reverse complement strand
TCGTCAGGAATTGCGCTTCATCGACAAGCACACAATGGACGATCTGTTTCGCGTGTTCCTTTTGGACGTATCGAAACAGGTTATCGGAAGCCGAGACAGCGATCGAATCGGATTGCAGCCCGATGCGAGAACTTACTTTTCCAACTCCAAAACGATCGTCGACTTGGGGCGAGAAGACCAGCGTGTTCATGCCCCGTTCGCGGTAGTTGTAACTGGACTGGAGCAGGATCGTTGATTTGCCTGCGTTCATCGTCGAATAGTAAAAGAACAATTTGGCCAACGGCTAGACTCCCACCGTCGATTCGGGTTGGGTCGGCTTTGCGATCGCGACAAAGATATCGTGCAGGGATGGTTTCACCATCTCGAAATGCTCGACATCGCCAGCGGCCATAAGCGTCTGAAGAATCTCGCGCCGGTTCGCTTCCTTGGACAGAACCAAATCCTTGTAGCGGCCCCGGTCTACTTGTTCGAGGACACCCGGCAACGTCATTGGGATCGATTCACGGTTCGCTAGTCGCACTCGAAGTCTTGGTTCACCGTAAAGCAAGGCAATCTGTTCGAGGGAATCGTCCAGGACTTTCTTTCCTTGAAAGATCATGCACACTCGATCGCACATTTGCTCGGCCATTCCCATATCATGAGTACTAAAGATCACGGTCGTTCCAGCATCCCTCAATCGCAGAACCGCGTCCCGAAGCACTTCCATGTTGACTGGATCAAGTCCAGTAAATGGTTCATCTAAAATAACGAGCTGTGGATTGGCCACGACAGCGCTGATGAATTGAATCTTTTGCGCCATCCCTTTGGATAACTGATCTATTCGTTTTTTGTGCCACTCGTTCGCACCGAGCTCCTTCAACCAACGTTCGATACTTGCATCAGGACTTCGCAAGCCCTTGATCTTCGCGAAATAACGCAACACACGTTTCACGGTCATGCGTCGATAAAGTCCTCGCTCCTCGGGTAAGTAACCGACCCGGTCGTCCGCGCAATCCCCATGGTCACTTCCCAAAACGGTCACCGAGCCGGTATCAGGCTTGTAGATTCGCAAGATCATTCGCATGGTGGTGGTCTTGCCGGAACCATTTGGGCCGATGAAGCCGTAGATGCTACCTGTCGGAACCGACAGATCCATGGGATAGACCGCCTGGTGGTTTGCGAATTTCTTGGAGACCCCATGGAGCTCCACCGCGAGCGAGTTCATTGAGCACGAAGCCGGATTAAGAGGTACGTTTATAGGACAGCAAATTTGCGTTGGCAACGAGTATAGCGATTCTGGCGCAGAAACGTGGCTCGGTCGTTCCGACTGCGAGATCATGACCGAGAAATCGTGACCGAGAAATCATGACCGAGAAATCACGGCGGAGAAATCACGGCGTAGAAATCACGGCGGAGAAATCACGGCGGAGAAATCACGGCGGAGACCGGGTATCCAACAAGCGTCAGCGCGGCGATTTACTACGGGATGGCACATTAGCTGTCGGGATTGTCAAGAACGGTTTGCAGACGTTCGGCTAAAACCAAACTGAATCGCGATGGCCAAGTGGAATCGATCAAGCCGACTCTAACAAAGTCTTGTAAGTGAACTTGGTCTTTGAGAAGAAACGAATTGAGTTTCATTCGGACGAGATCTTCAAGTTCGATGATCTTCATACCGTCTAGAACTTTGGTCGACTCCACGGGGGGTGTTGGTGAGTCATAGTGAGGGCGAACTTTCTCGCCGGACCACAACACATGAACACCTTGGCTGGGCAAACCATCGGGGCCATCCAAGAAAACGGTTACGTCCCCAGCTTGCTCTTGAACGAAACCTTCGGTTGTCATCGCGTCGATCGCCCTCGCGAAATCCTCTCGTCTCAGGAGGACGTCAACGTCGCGAGTGTTTCTAACGGCACCGACGTCGACAGTCGAAACCCAAGCCGCCACCGCATTGCCGCCTATCACAGCGTAAGGAACCCCGGCCCGATTCAAACACCGCGTGGTCTTTTCCAATCGCTCTCGAACTTTGAGTACTGCATTCATCATTCGATCCAGAATCTGGTGTCCACGCAGCGCTATCGCTGCGTCCAATTCTTCCGCCGTGTAGGCTCGCGTCAATCGGTCAGCCATGGCTAATGATCTTCCACTTAACTGAATTCCACTGGTTGGAGACAACGGCTCTTCCTGTTAGATCGCGAGCAGCAATCGGCTGGGTGCTTCGAGGAACGCGATAATGTCGTTTAAGAATCGGGCAGCGGTTGCTCCATCCACGCTGCGGTGATCGTATGCCAAGCTCAATGGCATCATCAATCGAGCCTTGATCGAGTCGTCGTCCATCACGATCGGCATCTTGCGAGACCGCCCTACCAGCAGAATCGCCACTTCAGGAACGTTGACGATCGGGGTCGAATAAGTGCCACCAATCGCGCCCAGGTTGCTGATGGTAAACGTTCCACCACGCAGGTCGCTGACAGCGAATTCGTTGTTGCGGACTTTCGACGAAAGGTTCGACAATGCATATGCGATGTCGGGGATCGACATACGGTCGGCGTTCTTTAGGGTTGGGACCACTAAGCCTCGATCGCTATCGATTGCGATACCCAAGTTGACATAGTCCTTGTAAATGATCTGCTCGTTTTCCATGTCGATGGTTGCATTGAGCGCGGGATGGTGCTTCAATGCAGTTGCAACTGCCTTGATCAAAAACGGCATCGTCGTCAGCTTCACGCCACGCGATGCGTAGTCGTCTTTGCTGGTTTGCCGAAACGCTTCTAACTCGGTGACATCGGCATCGTCGAAGTTGACAACGCGAGGGACAGTCGACCAGGACTTGTGCATTTGTGCCGCAATGGTTTTGCGGATCTTGGTCATGCGATCCACTCGGATGGGTCCGTAGTCATCGTTTGCAGCAGTCCCCGGCAATGCAGGACCCTTGGTGTTGGCAATCGATTTCGATGCAGGGGCTTCGACTTCAACAATCGCAGTGCTGTTGCTATTCGATGCCGATGCTGTTGCCGACGTCGATGAAGGTGCACTGCGGACGCTCTGGTTTGCGTGTCGCACGACGGAAAGTACGTCTTCACGTGTGATGCGTCCGCCATCCCCTGTTCCGGAAACACTGACGAGATCGACACCCACTTCGCGCGCGAAGCGTCGAATAGCGGGTCCAGCCGGAATCACGTCGTCGCTGAATGGAGTACCAGCGTCGTCTGTTGTGGGCTGCACGTTTGGAGCGATCGCGACGGGTGCCGGCGGGACCACCATGGGTGCGGCTACTTTAATCGCCGGGACTGGAGCCGGTGCAGCTGGTTGTTCCATCTTGGGCGCAATGACTGGCGGCGGAGCCACTGCAACCTGAGGTGCTGGTGGCGCGACAGGAGATGGGATCGGTGCCGGTGTCGGCGATGGTGCGGGCGTCGGGGCTACTGCGCCGACGGCCTCGATCACGGCGAGAACCGAACCAATTTTAACGGTTTCACCCTCCTTGATCACAATGCTTAAAATCTTGCCAGCAAGAGGACTCGGTACCGAAACGGTCGCTTTGTCGGTTTCCATCTCGACCAGCGATTGATCTTTTTTGATCACATCGCCGACCTTGACCAAAATCTCGAGGACATCACCCGATTCGATGCCTTCACCGAGGGACGGAAGTTTGATTTCAGATGGCATGGCTTAGCTCTAATGGAGTGTTTTTTAGGATGATTTTGATGTAGGAGTTAGGGAGGGTTTCCCTGAGGTCCGCGCCCTGCTGGCGGTTAAAGATTAGGCGTAGAGCGGGTTTTGTTTTTCTGGGTCATAGCCGAGATCCTTGATCGCTTTGGCGACGTCGGTACCCGGGATGATCCCTTGCTTGCTCAATCGATACAACGCCGCAATCGTGATCGAGGCCGCATCGACTTCGAAGTGACGACGCAGTGCTTGTCGCGTTTCGCTGCGGCCTAAGCCATCGCAACCCAAGACGTAGTAGTCGGTCGACATGTACGGGAGCAATTGCTCGGCAACAGCTCGAACATTGTCGCTGGCCGAAATGATCGGTCCCTTCACGCCATTCAAAACCGTCTCAATATAGCTCTTGTGAGGCGTTTGATCTGGGTGCAGCATGTTCCACCGCTCGCACGTTTGCGCGTCGCGGCGGAGTTGTGTGTAACTGGTCACGCTCCATACATCGCTTGCCACTTGGTACTTTTCGGCAAGTATCTTTTGCGCATCCAAGGCATAGCGCAGGATGGCTCCACTTCCAAACAATTGAACGCGTGCCTTCGCGCCGGGAACATCGTTCGACGCATACTTGTAGATGCCTTTGATGATGCCTTCCTCGACACCTTCAGGCATTACGGGCATCTCATAGTCTTCGTTGTGAACCGTGATGTAGTAGATCCCGGTTTCGTCTTCCTGGAAAAGTCGACGCATACCATCCAATACAAGAACCACCGTTTCATACGCCCAAGCTGGGTCATACGCACGTACCGTTGGGAAGGCCATCGCATTGAGGTGACTGTGGCCGTCTTGGTGCTGTAGTCCCTCGCCATTGAGGGTCGTTCGCCCCGCAGTACCGCCGATCAAAAACCCTTTAGCTCGCATGTCGGCTGCCGCCCAAATCGAATCACCAACGCGTTGGAATCCGAACATGGAGTAATAAATGTAAAACGGAATCATATTGATACCGTGAGCTGAGTAAGCAGTACCGGCAGCGTTGAAACTGCTCATCGAACCCGCTTCGGTGATGCCGTCCTCGAGGATCTGACCGTTACTGGCTTCTTTGTAATAAGCAAGTTCGGCGGAGTCGATTGGCTCGTACAACTGCCCTGCATGGGCATAGATCCCAATCTCCTTAAACATTCCTTCCATCCCGAAGGTACGCGATTCGTCGGGAACGATTGGGACAATGTTAGCCCCAATCCTTGGGTCCTTTACCAATTTAGTTAATAGTCGCACAAATCCGTTGGTCGTACTAATGGACTTGCCATCGATGTACTGCGACATCCACTTGCGGTAGTCTGCAAGGGTTGGCGTTTCAAATTTTGGATGTACGGTTGGTCTGCTAGGAACAGAACCCCCGAGCAACTTACGGCGATCGAGCAGATACTTGACCTCGTTGCTAGTAGCCGGTGGCTTATAGAAAGGTGCGCTTCCAACCTCTTCATCCGAAATCGGAATACCGAACCGGCTTCGGAACTCAAGCAGTTCCTTATCGTTCATCTTCTTTTGGTTATGAGCGATGTTTCGACCTTCGCCGGCTTCACCTAGTCCGTAACCCTTGATCGTCTTGGCCAGGATGACGGTAGGCTGACCTTTGTGCTCGACTGCTGCCTTGTAGGCTGCATAGACCTTCTCAGGGTCGTGTCCACCCCGTTTCATCTTTTCTAACTTTTCGTCGGAGTAATTCTCAACCAACTTGAGCAGCTCAGGGTACTTTCCGAAGAAGTGTTCGCGGATGTAGGCGCCGCCCATTCCGACGTATTTTTGATATTGGCCGTCGACCACTTCGGTCATGCGCTGTGCCAATAGACCGGATTCGTCTTTGGCGAGTAGAGCATCCCAATCTCCACCCCATACGACTTTGATAACGTTCCATCCAGCGCCGCGAAATATCGCCTCAAGCTCTTGGATAATTTTGCCGTTGCCGCGAACTGGGCCGTCGAGACGTTGCAGATTGCAATTCACGACGAAGATTAAATTATCTAGTTTCTCTCGAGAAGCCAGCGTGATCGCGCCGAGTGTTTCGGGTTCGTCGCATTCGCCGTCACCTAGAAACGCCCAGACCTTTTGGCCCGAGGTATCTTTGAGATCGCGATCCTTGAGGTATTCGTTGAAACGCGATTGGTAGATCGCCATGATGGGACCCAGGCCCATCGATACCGTTGGGTATTCCCAGAAATCAGGCATCAACCAGGGATGTGGATAACTGCAAAGACCACCTTCGGGTTGTAGCTCCTGTCGGAAGTTTTCCAATTTAGCTTCTGGCAGTCGTCCTTCCAGGAAGGCGCGGGAATACATTCCAGGAGAAGCGTGCCCCTGGAAGTAAATCAAATCGCCTGAGTAGCCAGATTCACCACGTCCACGGAAGAAGTGATTGAAAGCGACTTCGTAAAGTGTCGCGCTGCTCGCGAACGTGCTGATGTGGCCGCCGACTCCACCGCCAATAAGACCACCATGTCCATCGGTTTTTTTGTTGGCGCGAACCACCATCGCCATCGCATTCCAACGGATGATGCTCTTGATGCGCCGTTCGGTTTCACGATTGCCAGGGTAAGCAGGCTGCTTGTCGGGCGGGATCGTGTTGATGTAGGGTGTGTTGGTTTCGATCGGGATATCTACCCCATCGCGGCGCGCTCGATTCTCAAGCGCCTTAACGAGATAACGGACGCGATCCGCTCCTTTGCTTTTGTAGACATAATCGAGTGATCCAAGCCATTCGCTGGTTTCGGCTGGATCGACGTCGATCTGAGCTTCGACTTGGCCGGATGCAGCCATCACCGCAGGGTCTACTTCGCCTAAGAGTTTCGCATCTGCCATCGGAGTACGTTTCTTTCTATGTCTATATTTAATGGACAATCATCCAAGCGCCCATTTGGCGTGGACTGGCATCTTTTACCATAATCGCAAAACGCAGTATTGTCGCGAAATTGCAGGTCTGCGTAAAGGTGCAACCGTATTGAAGAACTCGATCGAACACA
>JBBRGW010000232.1:0-6680 GCA_038223525.1 Pirellulales bacterium | reverse complement strand
AGCGTCCCATCGATATTTGGAACCTTTGCTGCTTGGGCTCGCAATGTGCAGCAATCTCGTAAGATCAATTGGGAGATGCATGAAGGGATTCGTGAACAACTCAACAGGCAAATCCAAGATCGTCTGGAACCGATGCAGTCTCAATTTCATCGTGCCGTTGCTAGGATTCGGGGTTCTGAGCAAGAATCGAAATCCCTCTCGACCTCGCTTCAAATTCGTTTGTCCGGCGTCGAGGAATTGCAATCGCAAGCAAGAAGGGTCTTTGAATGGACCGTCGACAGGAATCAGATGCCTTGGGCGTTGCTTCAATTGTTTGCTTTGATCGGTTCGTTGATTTTTTGGGTGCTCATATCAGGTCCGATCGTATCCATTTATCGGCAGTATCTCGGCGCGAGCTACGATACGCTTTTAGGACCCAATTCCCGTATGGATCAGTTTCCACACCCGAGTCCGGCACTGCTGTTCACGAGTGTGATTCTCTCTCTGATTCCCATGTTGATTTATGCAATGGTTGTGATGAGTTGGAGCCAACGTCGATCCAAGATCAATCGCATTGCAGATGCTACCTACGCCGAAGAAATCAAACTTGTCGAAGAGTTGAAAAAGAGCGGGGTCATTGCTCTGCACTACGATGATCCGTTGTTGGAACATGCCGAGTTCTTGATCCAGAACATGCATTAAGCAGCCCGGGCTTGCACGTTATTTTATCGCGTCGTTAAAAAATGTCAGGCTACAGTTCCAGAGCACTAAGCGGCTTTTTTTGCTCGCGATTTACTCTTGCGACAATAGACGATCGCGTTCCCGCGTTTGCCAATCGCCTCGGTTGCCCCACAACGATTAAGGGTATAAGCAATTTGCTGCGCAAACCATCTGGGTTGTGCAACGCACTCGCCAAGCTGCTTGGTATCGAATTCGCGAGGAAGCTTCGGATTTCCCAATAGACGCCATAGGTCTGATAGGTTTTTTAAGACGTCCGATTCACCGACTTTTGCCAAATGCTGGTCTAACGTTTTGTATTGCTTGCGGCGACGGCGCTTGTTGACTCGATCTACGCGCTGCTCAATGCATTCGACCGAAAGCACTTCGAGGGTCAAATGCGAACTCGGAAAGACTTGGGTAAAATGAATCAGCTCCCGAAAAATATCGACTGCAACGAGTTTCTTTGGGCTCCTCCTGCGTCGAAGCAGTTCACCATCTTGCCGATCGAAAGTTTCGATCCACTTGCAGCTAATGAGCGGCTTGATGATACGAAGCCGATGCCCGCAAGCTAATAGCTTTTTTGCCTTGTTGCGAATCGCGCCAAGCCCAGCATGCTGAATCTCGACCAAGCAACCTGCCTCGTCGATGGCATCGATACGGAAGCCATCCACGGTGACTTCCACCGAGTTGGAGTCGGCTGCGAAATGATATTTCAATTGTCGGTGGAGGGATGTTTCCATTCCGACGTTATAGCGTTTTTCGATTCCAACGAGCAAGCCGAGGTTTTGGGCAAAACGATAGCATATCGTAGGATAGGACCACTGAACGACTGATCCTGGATGGCGAACTACTTGGTTTTCGCTGCTGTAGGCAATTCTAGCACTTCGACTTTGCGAATCAGGACTTTGCTGCCTGGATCGTGCTGTTGGAATGCAAAATACCCTTCCTTGAACGTCAACGCAAAGTCCATGTATTCATAAAGCTCATCGCCATTGATTGTGATTTTGATGCGGGTCATTTGCCTTCCTCGCCAGACATCGTCTCGAACTTCGAGTTCGTAAGTGAACCAGGTATCGGGTTCGACAACCCGTTTGTACACGTGGCACATTCCATATAACGAGCCTGTGCGAATAGGATCGCTATGGGTGCTGTCGATTTGAGCTTCATAGCCATCGGAGAAACTTGGCTTGCGGGTGCAGCGGAAATAAAGCCCTGAGTTTCCCTTGTCGTTGATTTTGACTTCGGCCTTATACTTGAAGTTCTTATAAGGACCTTGGGTGCATACGAGCATGGATGCAGAACCGGTTCCCGCCAGCGATCCATCGACGACTTCCCACTTGCTATCGTCTTTACCAACCTTTTCCCAACCCTCCATGGTCTTGCCATCAAACAAGGCCACCCATTTTGCATCTTGCGCGTGTAGCGAGCTGCAGGTCAACAACGCAAATGCCATTAGGCAAGCGGAAAAGAAAAATCGAATCGTTTGAGTCATAAGTACTTGCTCCAGGGAATCCAGGTGGGAATCGTGTTTCATTTGAAGAACACAAACGAAATGCACGTGTTCTGAATGATACCTGTTGCCGACACCCCATAACAGCCGGGATTCGACAACTCCCTCACAAGCGGTTAGCCTTTACGCATGTAAGGCGAACGGCAGGCTGTGTAATACCAGTCGTAGTTTGGGACCATTGTCCCGAACGAATCAACGGACGGGACATTGGTCTCATCCTACGGTACTTTTTATTCTGCCGATCGCCTAAATGAAGGGTATTTCGCCAAACGGCAATTCAATCTCTTTTTCAAATGGCCCAATAATGAACTTTCGATTCTTTTCATTCGCAATCGTATTGGTTGCCATCTCGTTTGTTGCCAGCTTGTCTTTTGGGAACCGTTCACAGTGCATAGCGAGTCTCGATGGGGATCCTGAGATCATCAAGCTTTGGCCAAGTGCCGGGCCGGGAGATGCGAAAGATTTGCCTCCCGAATCGGAATTTACTGAGGGTGGAAAGAAGTTTATTGCAGAGAAGCCCATTTATTTGGTAACGAACGTTTCCAATCCGGAACTCGCGATCTACCGTCCCGATGCAGCTAAGAATACAGGCGTCGCTGTGATCATCTGTCCGGGAGGAGGTCATCGATTGTTGGCCTACGATCTCGAAGGAACAGAGATCGCGCAGTGGCTCAACAGCATTGGCATTACTGGTATTGTATTGAAATATCGAGTCCCATCCCGAACACCTGAGTTCAAATGCCAAGCCGCACTTCAAGACACGCAGCGAGCAATCAGCCTAGTCCGAACGCAGGCTAAGGAACTCGGGATTGAGCCGTCCAAGATTGGGGTTATGGGTTTTTCAGCTGGCGGAGAAGCGGCCGCACGTGCATCGCTACAGTACAACAACCGAAAATATGACAAACTAGATGTCGCAGACGAAGCATCCTGCCGTCCCGACTTCTCGATGTTGATCTATCCAGCTTACTTGGTAAAGGACAACAAAGTTCTTTTGGAGGACTTGATGCCGCTGGCCGATGCACCACCATGCTTCCTAGTCCACGCCTGGGATGATCCGGTCACGCCATTGAGCAGCTTGCTGCTAGCAACCGAATTAAAGAAAGTCGGAGTGGCTTGCGAGTTGCACCTTTTTGCAACCGGTGGGCATGGTTATGGTATGCGGCACGTGGAAGGTGTTCCAGTCACAGACTGGACGGTTCAAGCGGCCAATTGGCTGAAAAATTTGGGATCCAAAAAATAGGTTGACGGGAGCATAATCGCACGGTGAACATCCAGCAAAAAATCGAATCCATACGTTCCGGCTTTCCCTCGTTGTCCCGCAGGATCGAGGCGAAACGGGCAATCTACCTCGATGGTCCCGCTGGGACCCAAGTTCCCCTATGCGTCGCGGAGCTTGTCGCCGAATGCATGTTGCATCACAATGCAAACCGGGCCGGCCGTTTTGCGACGAGCCGCGAAGTGGAGGAGTTAATGAGTCTCAGCCACCAGACGTTTGCAGACTTCTTGGGCGCCGCTTCGTCTGATTCGATCGCATTCGGACCCAACATGACTTCGCTGACTCTCCAGTTTTCAAGAGCTTTATCGAAAGAGTGGAAGCCAGGCGATCGCATTGTGGTATCCAGTTTGGACCACGACGCGAACTTCACTCCGTGGGTATTGGCCGCGAAAGACGCTGGGGTCGAGGTCAAAACACTTCGTATACGGACATCCGATGCAACGCTCGATATGGATTCACTCGATGAGATGTTGAACGAACGAACGCGTCTGGTGGCTGTAACCGCGGCGTCCAATGCAGTCGGTTCGCTTACCGACGTCCGCAAGATCGCAAACAAAGTGCATTCAGTCGGTGCCGAGTTATTCATCGATGCAGTCCACCTGGCACCCCATCGCTTCATCGATATCGCCGAATTCGACTGCGATTACCTGGTCTGCTCCGCTTATAAATTCTTTGGCCCACATATTGGAGTTTTGTATGGACGCCCCGATCGGATGACGGAAATACATCCTTACAAGCTTCGTCCAGCACCCAACAGTCTTCCTGGCCGTTGGATGACGGGTACGCAAAACCATGCCTGCATTGCAGGTGCTGCGGCAGCGGTGGACTACATCGCTTCGCTTTCGAACATCGGCGACAACGGTAGGAATCGACGACTTCGGATTCGAGATGCCATGACACAAATCATGGACTATGAAACAGGGTTGATTGCGAGATTGATCCAGGGGCTCGAAGCGATTGCGGGGGTCAAGATCTTTGGCATTACCGAGAGCCACCGCATGTCGGAGCGAGCGCCGACGGTTTGTTTTCAATTGCAAGGTATTTCGTCGATCGATGTCGCAGAGCGATTGGGTGACCAAGGCGTGTTTGCTTGGCACGGCAACTATTACGCTTTACCGTTGACCGAAGCGCTTGGGACGGAGCCAGCAGGTATGGTTCGATTGGGCTGCATGCACTACAACACGCAAGAAGAAATCGATCGCGCCATTGCATTGATCGGGGACATTGCCGAATCGCGGTAGTGGATCTTGTTAGCGCGAAATCCATTGCGATTTCGCCCCTGAAGGCCTGAAGGGGCGAGGGGGCAATCTCAAAGAACGTAGAGAAGGCCAGCGGTTTTTTGGGCGCGCACTCGTACTCAATCGCTTGCGATGGTACTCGTACTCGAAAACAATCGAGGGAGTACGAGTACCGCTTGGCTGAGTACGAGTACCGCTTGGCTGAGTACGAGTACGAATCCAATCGTTTGTACTTTCGATAGCAACGCTGCCGAATAGACAAAGCTTCATCAAAGCTTAATATTCCGGGCGCCTTGTTAGATATGTCGAGGCGGCCCTGTTTGTTATCCAGCACGCTTCAAAACTAATCGGCTCAAAAGTTTTCGGCTCAGTCTCATCGGAGAATAACTTATGTTCGGACTTGATTTCGGCTTCACCGTTTTTTTGCTGTTGTGCCTGCTGTGCGTTTGTGCGTTTGAGTTTATCAATGGCTTCCATGACACGGCCAACGCAGTCGCGACGGTTATCTATACGAATTCGATGTCGCCGTGGCGGGCAGTGATTTTGTCGGGCATCTTGAATGGAATTGGAGTGTTCGTGGGGGGGACAACGGTAGCTATGGGGATCATCAATATGCTACCTGTAGAGACGTTGGTAGATCAAAACACAGTCCACAGTCTAGGGATGGTGGGGGCGATCTTGTTGACGGCCATTTTCTGGAACTTGGGCACTTGGGTTCTTGGTATTCCAGCATCGAGTTCGCACACCCTAGTGGGCTCGATCATCGGAGTGGGCATTGCGTTCAGCTTATTGCCTGGCAGTGGCCAAGCGGCGGTGAATTGGCATAAAGCAGGCGAAGTTGGACTTTCGCTTTTGATATCGCCGATCTTCGGATTTGTTCTGGCCCTGTCGTTATTAAGCCTGCTTGCACGCGTATTTAAGAAGAATGCAGAATTGTTTCAAGCTCCCGAGGGGAACGCGCCCCCTCCGACTTGGATCCGGTGCATTTTGATCTGCACCTGCGGTTTAGTTTCCTTCTCGCACGGCTCGAACGATGGTCAAAAAGGGATCGGTTTGATGATGTTGATTTTGATCGGGATTGTGCCAGCGAAGTTTGCGTTGGACGATCGGATCTCAAGTGACAAGATTGCGACTCGCGTCTCGTTGGTTCAGCAAAGCTTGGAAAAGGTAGAATCGGATCCGTCGGCTGCTTCGATCCAAGCGATACTCGACAAGGCAAAGGGGCCGATCACGCAGCTCTCCGGCCTCACCACTGCGGCGCTAGATCACGTCGTTCCCGGACAGACCCCCGCCTTTGAAATTCGAAAAAATATCTTGCTGCTGAGAAACGAAACAAAACATCTCAAGGAACGCCCTGAATTTGCCAAGTCGAAGGCGATGCAAGCTTTCTACGTAAGTGCGGAAGACTTGAGTAAACATACCGATTACTCGCCTACGTGGGTCATCGTTCTCATCGCCTTATCGCTAGGTGTCGGGACGATGATCGGTTGGAAGCGGATTGTAGTAACCATCGGCGAGAAGATCGGCAAGACGCATTTAACCTACGCTCAAGGAGCTTCGGCCGAGATCGTGGCGGCGAGTACTATCGCTGCGTCAACCTATCTAGGGCTTCCTGTCAGCACGACGCACGTCTTATCGTCGGGAATTGCAGGGGCCATGTACGCTTCCGGTGGAGTGAAAAACTTGGAGCGAAGTATGATCAATAAAATACTGCTAGCATGGGTGCTGACCTTACCGGTCTGCTTGACCATGTCGGGCACATTGTTCTTACTCTTTCGACATATCTTTGGCTAAAACCATGTTTCGACAACCTAAAGACTTAGGCCTTCTGGCTGTTCCTTTGTTCTTGTTAGCTTTAGGGGCGTACTATTGGTTCCGCTTGCCGGACCAAGCTCGTATTATCAGGCTTCGAATGACGGCCGGCGATGGATCTGGACTGCGTCATAGACTGGCGACA
>JBBRGW010000231.1:0-6685 GCA_038223525.1 Pirellulales bacterium | reverse complement strand
GGGATGCTGACTAGCCAGTGATGCATGCAAAGCCCTCGAACCCATGGCGGGTTTTTAGCAAGCAGCCCTCCTTTCCTGAACGAAGACTTTTCGCCGCGCCACGCGAAAACACAGCATATTTGGGAAAAATCTCTGAAAAGCAATCTCGGTGTAGCAAAGTTGGTGAAAATTTCGGTCTGTCGTGAAGGACAGCCCTCAATGTAACATCCAATAATAGTCCGATTAAAAACCCATCCGAGTTGTAAAAGTCCAATGAACTTGTTGCCTTTCAAAGTCGTTTTGCTGATCGCGGTTGCGACAAGCCAAATCTTTGGGGGGATTTCGTGTTGCTGTCTCGGAAGAAGCATCTTCGGGAACTTGCTTACGATGGACAGCGCAAAAGCCAATCAGTTTGCGATGCCCGGCGGATTGGCCTCGGTAACTCAGAAGCGACAGATTGGAAAATGCGCTAAATGCTCCGTGGGGAAACGTAGTCCTGCAATTGCCGTGCACATTTCATCGAACCAGCGTCAGGATCGTCGTGCAAGGGTTTGCGAAGGAGGTAAGTGCCGATGCTGTAGGCTCGTCATCAGCGCAAACACCCCACTTGATCCGCCTACTACAGACTGTCACGCTCCTAATTGGGTCGATCCAATCCTGGGCGTAAAGCCAGGACGCGAAGTCCTCAATCGCAACTCTGAGAAGTACGAGGTGCCCGTCCGTTTCGGTGGACGTAATTGGCAGTCTATCGCCTGTCTTTGGAAGAACTGAGAAATCCAGTAAACCGTCGTTTCGGGTTGTGTTGGATGGCTATTGGTCCACTATCGGATCACAGACACAAGTTCTCAGTTTTCTCAAAACATAGTATAGGTGAATCATGCTTACGAATATTGCTTGTCTCGATAACCACTCTTGCTGCCCTCGCCCAAAATAGCGATCTCGGCGGTCTAAGGGCGAGACTACCTGCGAGTCAACTAACTTGCAGAATGTCTTTGCTCTTTTTCCAGAAAGGAGTGAAGAATGCATCAACCAGCGTCATCCAATGAAGTGAATGGTCCGACGGACAATCGATTAAGCACGCTTCCCAGAAAAGAACTAGAGACCTGGGTAACGAATGCAGCGAGTGGCAGTCGCGAATACCAAAAGCGAATTTACGAAATGTTGGCTTCGAGGGTTTATCGAGTGATTAGAAAGATTGTTGGCCCTAACAATGCAGACGACGTGATGCAAGACTTTGTCATCCAGTTGTTTGCCAAGATCGGCCAATTCCGATTCGAATCGACATTAGAAACTTGGGCACACCGAATGGCTGTCAACCAAAGTTTACAGTACTTGCGAAAGTTGAGTCGCGAAGATCAGCGTGTTCGAAACGTCGCGTTTTCAACTAACATGGTCGAAAATCCAAAGTTGCAACGTCAAGCCGATGACGCAGAAGTGCTTCACTTAGCTATGGATCAAATTTCGGGCGAGCAACGAGCCATTCTCCATATGAAAGAAATTGAAGGACTTGGATATGGAGACATTGCGAATATTCTCGGGATCCCAGAAGGTACGGTGGGTTCCAGACTGAACAAAGCTAGAAATGATCTGAAAAATTCTCTGATCCATTTGGGTTGGGAGGCATAACTATGGGAAATGACGAAAAAGGAAATGACGAAAAAGGTGTCGGACGCCAATTGCCGGAATGGGCCTCAGGATGTTGCGCACCATTGGGGTCGGACTCCTTTTTCGCGGATAATTTATCGGCATACATGGACAAGGAAATCGGTGAAGAGGATCGTCGTCATGCAGAAGAGCATTGCAATCATTGTGAGAACTGTCGAGTGATGGTCTCGCAATTTAGGTCGATTGGCCGCCTTATGCGAGAATCAGAACAACGGGTGAATACCGATGCCGTTTGGGAACAAGTCGCTGTTCAACTCGATAACGCACAAGTCGTCCCAATTTCAACAAAAACTACTAATCGTAGCTGGGTCTATGCGATACTTGCGACCGCCGCATCGATCGCACTCCTTTGGTTGGTGGTACGTGATACTTCCAAGGAGCATCGACATGACGATGCTCATCAGCACTCGTCGCTTGCGGTCGACTTTCAAGAGGTTTTTCGTTTAACCAAGACCGAGCCCGAAGCAGCGATTGCAATGCTGGTTGCGAAGTACCAAGGGCAAGAAATGAGTCGGACTGCGGCAACAGATTATCTTGGCTACGAGCCGGCGCTATTCAAAAGTGTTCCTGAGGGATTTGCGAGGGTCTCCACGCATGTTCTCAATATGCCATGTTGCAAATGTTCGGCCACTCGATGTGTGCGAAGCGACGGTACGTCGTTGATTGTATTCGAACACAAAGACGAGCAACCCGTTTGGTTCGGTGACTCCCCGTCGATTGAAACGCAGTGCAGCGGTACGACATGCAAGATTATCGAGTCCGCAGGCCAGATCGCAGTGAGTTGGAAGAATCAAGATCGCCAATTGACGATTGTGGGTGCAAACGATTTAACCGAAGTAAACCAATGGGTGGCCGTCGCTCGCCCAATCAACCCTTGAAAGCAGTAAGATGACACTACGCAATAAGATTTTTCTTTCCTTGCTACCCGCAATGTTCCTTGCGATATCGCTCGTTGCGGGTTGCAACCCGGCGCCCCGAGAGAGTTCCGCCGTTTCCGAGAATCCATTGAAGAATCAAACAACAAAATCGGATTCAGAACACGGACATAGAGCCGGCGCACACGGAGGAATTATGGTTTCCCTCGGGCGCGATAGTTATCACGTCGAAGCGGTCTTCGACTCCGAAGGTTCGATCCGTCTTTATACTCTAGGAAAGGACGAAACACGCGTCATTGACGTTGAAAGCCAAACCTTGAAGGGCTTCATCAAGGCTGATGGAGATACCGACTCTCAAAGTATCTCGTTCGAGCCTACTCCCCAAGACGGGGACGCCGAGAACAAGACTTCGTTGTTCGTAGGCAAAATGCCATTCGCGCTCGTCGGTCGAAAGCTGGATGTCACGATTCCCAATATTCGGATTGCTGGCGAACGATTCCGACTTGGTTTTCAATCAGGTCAAGAATCTCATGGCGATTCTCCCGCCATGCCCGACAAACTCGCAACCAGCGAAGAGGAAGAACTCTATCGGACTCCAGGCGGTAGATACACCTCGGCTGACATAGCCGCGAATGGCAATGTTACGGCGACACAGAAATTTAAGGGAACAAAATCATCGCATGATATGAACCCGAAAGTCGGAGATCGCATTTGCCCAATCACGGAGACGAAAGCCAACCCAAAATTTACTTGGGTGATTGACGGCAAGCCCTATCAGTTTTGTTGCCCGCCATGTGTCGACGAGTTTGTAAAAATGGCCAAAGCCGCAACTGACCCGCTGCCAGAGCCCGATTCGTATACGAAGTTGTGAGGATTGAGGAGTGAGCCTAGTGCTCTGTCCAGTCCTAGTTTTGGGGTACGCCCTAAGTTGTACGACGCTCCGCGTCGTAGGAATCACAACGCGGAGCGTCGTGCAACTGAATTTGCCAACCCACGTTTTTAATCTGGACGAAGCACTAGAGGCGAGATTTAAGATTGGAGATTTTATGGTTCGAAAATATTGTGTGGGTCTTGCAATCGTCTTGACGGCCAGTTCTGGTTTATCGGCTCATGAAGGCCATCAGCCGCTTCCTTCCAAGGGAGTCCAAGTGGATACAGAACGAGGGTATATTACGTTATCGAGTCAAGCTCGCAGTGCGATCGGACTTCAAACCGAAGCGGTTGCCGTTGGAGCAGTAACATCGACTCTGTTCGCTTATGCTGAGACTGTTGCTCCTTGGCAATCGAAGGCCTACGGCTCGGCGCAAATCTCAGGCCGCATTACCAAACTTTTGGTTCGCCCTGGTGACTCCGTCGCTAAAGATCAGGTCGTCGCGGAATTAAGCAGCCGCGAGTTGGAGATCCTGAAGCTAGAATATCTTCAGGCAAAGAATGATTCTGGACTGAACAAGCAACTTCTTGAAATGGCAAGACCCTCTGCGCAAGCTGGTGCTGTACCTATGCAACGTTTATTGGATTTAGAGAACACATACCTACAGAGTGAGAACCGTATCGAGATTGCCCTTATTCGGGCACGCACTTTGGGCGTCGATCCGGCAGTGCTCGAGAAAAGCGAAAACAACGCGATTTACCATCAGATCCGGTCACCTATTGCTGGCAAAGTGATCCATTCGGATCTTTCCGAAGGCAAATTCGTCGATGCAGCTGAACACCTTTTCGAAATCGTAAACAACGATGATACTTGGGTACGGCTGCAAGTCCTCGAGAAAGATGTCTTTAAAGTATCGATAGGACAACGCGTAGAACTTGAGTTTGCCGACGTTGCAGCCAAAGTCGCTGGAACGATTGATCGAATGGATGCGGGGTTGGAATCCAAAACCCAGGTTAGCCGGGCGTGGGTGACAATTTCGCATCCTGCGGTGGTTCCAGGGCTCGTTGGAAGTGCAACAATCTTCCTTACATCACAAAACGATCGAATGGCGGTCCCGCTGCGGTCAGTATACAGCGATGGGCTTCAGTCCTACGTTTTCGTCGAAGAAGCATCAACCAAATCATCCGCTGAATACAAGAAGCGAAACGTTACGATCGGCAATCGAAGATTGGGTTCGAGTTCATTGGCAAGTCCGTCTTCTACAAATCCGACTTCTACAAATCCGTATGCCGAGATCGTGCAAGGCGATGTCTATCCTGGTGACCGCGTGGTTGTGAAGGGAGGTCATGAGCTATCGAGTCTTTTTTTTCTCGGCGTTCTCAAGCTTAGCGAGGCAGAACGCACGCGGCTTGGAATCGTAACGGCCTATGCGGCCATTCGGCCAATCGCCGATGTAATCCCGCTTGCAGCAGCGGTGACACTTCCTCCGGAAAACCGATCTGTCGCGTCGTCTCAGCTTGCCGGGACCATCCGTTCGCATACTCTGAGTCCTGGTAGAGAAGTCCGAACGGGAGAATTGCTCATGGAGATCGCTTCCTCAGAGTTTTATGCGTTGCAACTCGACCTACTGAAAACATCCCTGGACGCGAAGTTATCACGTCTACGAGCGCGACGGCTGGAGGAGGTCAAAAACGATGCGTTCTCTCGACGTGTCCTCTTGGAGATACTCTCCCAGGCGGAGCAACTAGAAGATCGTATCGAGAGCCTTAAACAACAACTCATCTCGCTTGGACTTTTTGGCAGCGAAGTCGATGCGATAATCATGACCAAGAGGATCTATGATTATCTTCCCATTCGTGCACAAATTGACGGCCGGCTCATTTCCTGGTCTGGTACCTTGGGGCAAACCATCATTGCAAATCAAGCACTGGTTGAAATCCAAAACTTGAGTTCCTTATGGATCGAAGCCTACGTGCCGACAAAGATGATCGATGCCTTATCTGCAGCTAGCCACGGACAAGCGTCTGTGCTCTCTAACCCAGAAATCCAGTTCCCGGTATCCGTATCACGAATTGGACCCGTCGTAAGCGAGACCACTCGCACCAAGCTGATCTGGCTGACGCTTGACACCGGCGCAGGTCCAACCCCATTTCAACTCCGTGATCGTATGCAGTTGTCGGTTTTGATTAAGTCCACCAATAGCCAAAAGGCCTTAGCTGTTCCGCTAAACGCCGTCCTTCGCGATGGATTGCATTCGTTCGTTTTTGTGCAGAAGCCTGATGACTACCTCGAGCGGCGGCGCGTTACCATAGGTCGTTCGGATGGTGAATTTGTTGAAATTATTCATGGTGTTGTAGTCGGCGAGGCAGTGGTTTCCGCTGGCGGGCGCGAGTTACAGACGGCTTTTGCATCACTGAGGTAGTTACTTGCTCGACGGAATCATTCGTTTCTCATTGCACAATCGTGCTATGGTGGCCATTGCGTCACTCTCGGCGATGGTCGTTGGAATCTCGCTTCTGCGAACAATGTCTGTCGACGTGTTCCCTGATTTGAATAGGCCCACGGTCACGATCATGACCGAGACCCCAGGACTAGCTCCCGAAGAAGTGGAGGTGCTAGTCACTCGACCTATCGAATTGCTTCTCAACGGTGCAACCGGGGTCAAACGCGTTCGATCCTCGTCTGCAATCGGTCTCTCCATTGTATGGGTCGAGTTCGAATGGGGTACCGACCTATTTATCGATCGTCAAATTGTCACAGAGAAGCTGCAACTCGCACAATCAAGACTGCCTCCTAACACAAATCCTACACTCGCACCGATCTCTTCGATCATGGGCGAGATCATGCTGCTCGCTCTTCGCAGTGAGTCGGTACCAATCTCTCAGGACGAGGCAGATTCCAAAGCGATGGAGCTCCGCACGCTGGGCGAGTTCACTGTTCGCAATAGATTGCTTGCTGTTGAAGGTGTTTCGCAAGTTTCGGTGATGGGCGGAATCCTTCGCCAATACCAAGTACTCACTTCACCAACTCGGTTAGCAGCACGCGATGTCACCCTCGCGCAGCTTACCGATGCAACTGCGAAAGCCAACGTGCTGGCCGGCGGAGGCGTCATGAATCGCGGCGACAAGGAATCGTTGCTACGAATTCAAGGCCAGTCGCTAACGCTCGAAGAGATCGCAGCGACGCCGATTCTTTGGCGTGAACAAATCCCGATTCGTATCGGCGATGTTGCCGATGTTCGTTTCGGTGGCCCAATCAAACGCGGTGACGCTTCAGCGGTCGTCAAGATCGATCC
>JBBRGW010000230.1:0-6739 GCA_038223525.1 Pirellulales bacterium | reverse complement strand
CGCCCCCCTGGGTCCCCCCACCCCCCCGCTTTCTTGTGGGCTTCACCGGGCGCTCGGCCTACCCCGCGGGGGCGCTGTTCCCGGGCTCGACAAGACTCTGGGGCGTTCAAACCCTGGGGCGAGCCCCACGGCTATTGAAATGCCGCCGCTATCGCGGCTCGAATCGCAGCCGCAAATAGCCCTAAGTTTGCAATCACTTCAAAACGGCAACTCGCTCGAAACAGCAAGGTCTTTTTGCTTCGCAAATTCGCTGTGTTCCAGCGTTTTCATGTCGATATGGAACGCTGCCAAAGAGCCTTGAAGTCCTTTGAATAGTCCCCCCCTGCCGAGCTTGTTCCAACCACCCAAACAAATGCAGTGTCCCTATGCTTAACTTCCCAAACAAATGCAGTGTCCCTATGCTTACTCTCCTATGCTTACTCTATGCTTACTATGCTTACTCCCCTATGCTTAGCTACGCTTCGAACGCTCTGATCCCCACCGGTAGCTCAGAAAGCTGCGCATAAGGAAAAGGCTCGGGACAAGATACGCAAGCGGGGGGATGGGCAATTGGGCTATCCAGTTATTTTGTGTCCGTATCCCAACCGCGATGATGCAATTAGCTGGGTGGCCCCATCCTCCCCCCACCATCATCCCCCATTTTGGGAATAGAAGAGGTTTTCGATCGTGAGCGCAACGTACTAGAATTTCTCGAATGTGCGGCCGTTGAATTGATAGGCGCCACCATTATGGGTCCCAAGCCACACCGTTCCCTTGTTGTCTTTGTAGATTGCAAACACAGAAACGGTCGTATCGCCATCTTTGATCGGAAACTGGGTCTTCTTTTTTCCTTCGTATCTAAATGCACCCGCTCCAAGAGCCCCGGTCCAAATCATTCCTTCGTCATCTTCAACGATCGACATTCCTGGAACGATGGTGCCGCGTGCCCCTTTATGATCCTTCCCAAAGTCATCTATCGTTCGGAAGCCTTCGAATGCGTTGTGGCCAGTATAGGTGAACCAAAAGTTACCCCGTTTGTCCTCTAGAATCGAACGGACCGGCGCTTCGACTAGAGTACCGTCTGTAAACCAAACAAAATTGTTCCCATCGAAGCGACAAACGCCGACGCAAGTCGAACCGAACCAAACGTTTCCCTGGCTATCTTTCAGAATGCAGTAGATGTCATAAGGACTGTAGATCGCATTCGGGAACTTGGAGCGTGGCATCTTTTCCAAGTGGTCATCACCCAATTTCGTTCTTGGGAACTGCAATCGATGGAGAACACTCCCGTCGAAACGGTACACCAAACCGGCGTCCGGCGGCCCAACGAACCATAGATCATCCGGTCGTAACTTCCATTCCGCTGGATCGATTTCCGAGGAAGCCGTCAGAGTCATGAAGGCTCGACCGTCGAATCGGCTGATGCCTTCGTAAGTCGTGAAGTAGATGTTGCCCGCCCTGTCTTCTTGAATACCTCGAATGCGATTGCTAACCAACCCTTCTGCCATCGTGTAGTTGACCAGTGCTTTCCCATCGTAGCGATACACACCCCGTTCATCGCTTCCAAACCAAAAGACACTGTCCTTTTCCTGAAAAACGTAAAGGATCGCCTTATCGAGTTCCTTAACCGTTTTGCCGTTAGCAACCGCAGTGTCGCTAACCCGTTTTCCTTTCTCGCCTAAAGAGCCTTCATCTTGCTCTCTCGCGAAGATGGAGGTCGCAACGGATAGTTCGCCACAAAGATCCAAGGCCTTGAGTGCTTCGATCGTTGCGATGTACGTGATGTAATGATAGTTGCCGCGATAAAGCGAGTGCATCCACCAGCGCCCGCTCACTCGCTGCTCTTGCTTAAGCCACTTCAGTCCAGCTTGAATTCGAGGGTCGCTCGCTGGCACCTCCGCTTGCCGAAGCAAAACAATTGCCAAAGCTGTCATGTAGGCGTCACTCTCTGGTTTCGAGGCATCCGACATTCCATCGATCAGTTTACGCACTTGTTCGCTGATCTCGAAATGCCAATTGCCAGTCTCTGACATATCTCGTGTGCTCCAGCCCCCATCGTTGTGTTGCTTGGAAGCTAGAAGCTCAATGGCTTTACTCCGTTCAGTATGAGTCACCAGCTCCGGCATGATGTGAGCCAATCGCAATCGAAGTATCCGGTCAAAATCGTTCTTGGGCTGCGCCGTTTGAAGCCAATCTTTGAGCTTTTGGACTTTCGCCACGAGGATCGGCTCCTTTGGTGACGCCAACCAACCTGGAGCGGACGAGATAGCTCGAGCAGCTTGTAACGACAGCTCAAAGTCGGTGGTAATATGCGGAATTTCAACCTCGCCGTGACTGACAAACGAACCATTGCTTGATTGTCGCTCAAACATATCTCGCAATGAGCGATCCGTGTATTCCGAAGTCGACTTCGTGATATGCCGATCCCATTCGGCTAAACCGAGACTGCGCCAAACGCTGGTAAATGCGCCGGGATAAAAACGATGATCGTCCTTGACCGTTTCCTTTACACTCGCAATGGTTTCGGGGACCGCTTGTCGAAAGCTCTCCTGCACTTCTACACTCGGATCCCCAAAATGTTTCGACCATGCTGACCGTTCAACCAAATACGGGCCAGTCGTGTGGCAATTGACACATCCACGATCACGCGTCCAAGACAAAGCACCTGCTTCGATATACTTCGCAGCCGCCAAGATGGACTGCGTACCGAACTTCTCCACCTTGGGTTCGTCGGCTGATGGCAAGCTAACCAAAATACCTTCGGATTCGTATTGAAATTTTGGCTGCGCAAATGCTTGTTCGGCCATCGACAGAAAGCAGACCACAATGAAACAAACGGGAGCAAAGCGATTGACCATTTTTCTGAAATACACTTTTGAGAATGACTCAATGACGATTGGAAGATACCAGTATTGTAAACGCAGTATTGTCGGCGCAGTATTGCAAACCGGGAATGATCGCACCTGAATGCATTTGGTTTCGCTTCCGCGAGTGACCGATTCAAAAACTCAAAAACTCAACGGCCTCGTTATTTGCTGAAATTTGTGCGATGCATCTTCCTGTCGAAACCAGCCGATCAAGTCTTCGGGGACCGGCGCGATCGGACCTCGCCAAACCGATTGCAAGTCGATGGAAGGATCAAGTCCATGAACAATGAGTCGCAGATTGCGGATCGCGCTGCGAGTCAAGCAATCATCGCAGAGTTGATTGCTCATCAGACGCAAGTATTTTTCGTTGGTCGAGATTGCGGACTCGCCGACATTGAGCACGCGATCGCCCGGCGCAATATCGCGCCAGGAAAAATGAGGCAGCTTCGATGCGAGATGGGCGATTGCCACAATCCGTTCGGGAGTTATCGATTCCAACAACTCGAATCGCTCGGTGACGAAGTATGTCTTTTGATACTCGCTGATCAAATAGTCTGTCGTAGCTAATCGCAACAAGTCCGTGTCGAGCGACGGGTCGATCAAGAGCCGAGTCGGCTTAGGTGATTCGACGCTGTAGACTGTTTCTCCTGGTGAGGACAAAATGCCTGCTCCAAACGCACGGACCGCTCCCTCCTGCATGACTAATCCAAACTCGACTGTGAACCAATAGATTCGCTCTGCATAGAGCAAGAGCTCATCGGCCTTCTTTTGGATCGCTTGACGGGCGTTGTCCGAGTCAGCCATCGCAAAACGACGGTCGCGCTCTTCATAAATCAAATTGCGAGCGACTCCGTGATTTCGCATCACGTGTGCAACGACGGGGATGGTGAACGTCGCGACGTGTCCTGCGACATCATGACCTATATCGGGTTCCTGCAAATAGTCTTGTTCAATGGCTCGCATGAACGTCGTGACTGGGAAAAAGCGCTGGCTATGGCAAGTGAAAAAAAGCTCCGCAGGAATGATCATGCTGACGGTTGCAAGCTGCCATTGGGTTTGTTGGTAGATTCTCGCATTGAGCAAATAAAAATCAGGGATCACGGTCCCGCCGATCTCAAACAGGGATTCACCGTCGAGGTATTCTCGGCAAGCGAACCGATGCTTGGTTCGCTGCTGTTCCGCGATGAGACAAGCCCAGCTCAAGTGCTCTTCGCGCGTGTAGCGATCGTAGAGTTGTGCGTTGCGAAAGGTGCCTAGATCAACTGTTTCATTGGAAAGCGATCCAACTTGAAATGGTTCGCCCCGCGCAGCCGCTGCCAAGTAAGCATTTGCTTTCTCTCCTACGATGGGATACGGCACATCCTGACGAGCCAAGCAGAGTTGCAGTTCCTGAAGCCGCTCCGAAGAGTCTGCGGGCATAACCGTCGCCAAATCGATGCCGTGTCGGAGCGCGACGACCGACATTTGCTCTACATCCATACTTATCCTTAGGGCGTTTTCACGACTTCGACTCGATCATGATCGCAACCGCTTCACCTCCACCTAAACACAATGTGGCGATGCCGACCGACAACTTGCGAGAATGCAATGCATGCATCAATGTGACCAGTACGCGTGCTCCGCTGCATCCGATTGGGTGCCCTAAGGCTAGCGCGCCTCCGTTGACGTTGAGTCGATTGGGTGCGATGTTTAAGTCACGCATGCAAGCGATTGTTTGCGAAGCGAACGCCTCGTTGATTTCGAAGAGGTCTATGTCCTCGATCTTCCGCCCTGTTTTCTGAAGTAGTTTTTCGACTGCGCCAACGGGTGCCAGGAAGAGATCCTTCGGTTCTCTTGCAAAGACGGTGGTTGCAACGATTCGAAATGCATAGCTATTATTTAGCGATTGGTAAGCTGCATCGCTCAGGACCAACATTGCAGCCGCCCCATCGCTGAGAGTCGATGCGTTGCCGGCAGTCACGGTGCCGTTGGAATCGAAAGCCGGTTTTAGTTTGGCCAATTTTTCAATCGATGAATCTTCTCTTGGACCGCCGTCGATCGAAATTGCATCACCTTTGAGGGCTGGCACGGCAGCGATTTCGGCTGTGAACGCACCGGCGCGCTGTGCTGCGATGGCGCGTTGATGGCTTTGCATGGCCCATTCATCTTGAGTACGCCGATCGATGCCGTGAGAGCGAGCCACGTTCTCAGCGTAGACGCCCATCAATGCGGATCCATGAGGACACAGCAATCCATCGTTCTCGATCGCATCCAACATGGGTTGCTGTCCATACTTCCAGCCAGTTCGCGCGTTGCGAAGCAAGTGGGGGGCTTGGCTCATGCTTTCCATACCGCCCGCCACCACAATCGAATTATCCCCCGCCCGGATCGAGCGGCTTGCGAGCATGACCGCATAGAGTCCTGAGCCGCATACTTTGCCGACGGTCGCGCACCCAACGCTTTCGGGAATGCCTGCATGCAATGCAGCCTGTCTTGCGGGCGCCTGCCCAACTCCGGACGTTAACACTTCCCCCAAGATCACTTCATCAATTCTATGTTTTTCGACTTGCGATGAATCGCATGCTGCACGAATGGCATGACCAGCAAGCTGTGGCGCAGTCAGGTGAGATAGCTCGCCGAGAAATCGACCGATCGGAGTTCTCGCGCCAGGCAGTATCCATACGTTTGTCATTTCTGCAGTCCCCTCCAATCCAATCCTGTCCAACTGACGCAATGGCTCGGCCTTGAATACCGAATCGTCACTCTTCTCAAATCGAAGCAATTCTAATACGTTATTGTACGCACTCAATTCGTCTAAGCGTAGCGTTGATTTGTGACAGTCACCTTTCGTTCCGCGAAAGAACGCTACTTTCGCGGAGCGAAAGGCGACGATTATTGATCGGACGATCCTAAGCGAGTTTAAGATGCCAGCAAGTCTTCCCTCTGAGTCGACAATTCTCTGGAAACCAGATGATAAGCTCGCAGCGTTGACGAACATTCACTGCTTTGCCCAATTGCTGCGAGAAACGACACAGCCGGATTTGGGGAGCCGTTACGAGGACCTGCATACTGCGAGCGTTAGCCACCGTGGCGATTTCTGGAAAGCAGTTTGGGAGTTTAGTGGTATCGGCGGTGATATGGGCAATCGGTTCTTCGTTCCTGGAACAAGCAGCCTCGATGCGAAATGGTTTCCGGATGCTGCAATCAATTTTGCAGAAGCGATGCTCAAACCGAGTCAACTCGGCGATGCAGCATTTGCGAACGCGATCGCTTTGGTGGCGACGAATGAGATGGGAGAACGTACAGTCCTGTCGCGCATTGAGCTCTACGATCAGGTCTGCAAGGTCGCGTTGTTCTTGAGCTCGCAAGGGGTCCGCGCAGGCGACCGGGTCGTGGCTGTCATTCCAAACATTGCCGAAGCGGTTGTCGGTCACCTAGCAGCAGCTGCCATCGGTGCTGTTTGGTCCTCGTGCTCGCCCGAGTTTGGCGAGGACGCGATTTGCGATCGATTTGGGCAGATCGAGCCCAAAGTGATGATCACTGCTGCGGAATGTCGATACGGAGGAAAAGTCGTTCGTCCGATTGCAAAGGTGGCCCGTACGCTTGAACGATTGACCACGATCACAACGGTTATCGTTATAGGTTTAACGGAGCAAAGCAAAGCGGAGAGCGGCAAGTTGACCGACCTTGCTGTCACGATCAAGCAGTTCGATTGGGAAGAAATTGCGCAATCGAACACAGTGTCGTTTGAGTTTGAACGCTTTTCGTTCGACCATCCTCTGTGCATTCTCTATTCATCCGGCACAACAGGAATACCCAAGTGCATCGTGCATGGAGTTGGTGGGACATTATTGCAGCATGCCAAAGAGCATTTGCTCCATTGCGATCTCAAGGTTGGCGATACTCTTTTTTAC
>JBBRGW010000229.1:0-6756 GCA_038223525.1 Pirellulales bacterium | reverse complement strand
AACGGAACGCATCCAGTTTGGCAGCAAGGGCCACTTTGTCGGCGGCTTGAAACTCGAACAGCAGCCCCATCAACCGTTGGTGCTCGTCGAGTCGCTGCGGCAGTTCCGCGGGGGCACCTTCGAGATTGCGAATGGACTCCATGGAGGCGCGGTCCATGAACTCGACGGCGTCGCACTGGATGTCGATCAACTCAGGGATGATCTCACAAGCGGAGTTTGCATCTGGAAAAAAGGCGAGCGACGTGGCTTTCTCTGGTAGTTCAGGAAGCGTTTTTAGAACCGCTTCGGAAATGAAAGCCAACGTTCCTTCGCCGCCGATTAAAAGATGGGCCAAGATATCTAACGGCCGCTGATGATCGACGAACGCATTGAGGGAATAGCCCACCGTGTTCTTCTGCTTGTACTTGCGCCGTATCTTTTCTAGCAACGCGGGAGAGCCAAGGATTTCGTCCCGAAGTTGAGAGAGGGTCTTGGCTACGGAAGCTTGTTCTGTTTCAAAGCGAGACGCTTCGTTTTGAAGCGATGTGTCCCAGACCGTGCCATCTGGCAATACGAACCGAATCGTATCGAGTGTATGGTAGGCGTTGTTGACAACTCCGCAGCACATCCCGCTGGAGTTGTTAGACAAAATACCTCCCATCATGGCCGAATTGATCGACGATGGGTCTGGGCCGATTTTACGACCTAGCGGGCGAAGAGTCGCGTTGACGATCCCGCCAATCGCGCCGCCTTGAACACGCACACGAGCCCCGCGATCGAGAGGTTCAATCTTACGCCAATGGCGACCAATATCGATCAGCCAACCGTCCGTTACGGATTGGCCTGAGAGACTCGTTCCCCCTGCGCGAAATGCGATAGGAACTTTTTTTTCGCGGGACGCTTTGAATATCGATTGGATCTCGGATTCGGTTCGGGGTTGCATGACCGCTTGCGGAATGAGCAAGTAAGGGCCGGCATCGTTTGCGAACGCATAACGTTGCCACAATTGGCTAAGGACATCAGTGCAAGGCAGTTCGTCAGTTAGAAGAGTCGTTGGCACGGAGTAGCAGTTCGCTTGAGATGGAGGCTAAATAGTCGCACCCGGCAGGTGCGACCTACCTGATTTATAAATCTTTAATGGCTTTGACGATGTCCAGCACTGCTTGTTGTCCATCCGCATAGTACATGAGGGTGTTCGGCATTGCGAATAGCGGATTAGGAATCCCAGCAAAACCCGGACTTAAGCTGCGTTTGATCACGATAACGGTTCGGCATTTGTCGACATCGATGATCGGCATACCGGCGATGGGGCTTTTTGGGTCCATGCGAGCAGAGGGATTGACCACGTCGTTGGCGCCAATAACGATGGCAACGTCCACGCTCTCGAGCGTTGGATTGATTTGGTCCATCTCCTTGAGTTTATCGTACGAGACGTCGGCTTCGGCCAAGAGCACGTTCATGTGTCCGGGCATACGGCCAGCAACGGGGTGGATTGCGTATTCGACCGACGCGCCGCGGGCTTCGAGGACTTTGCTAAGTTCTTTCACGGCATGTTGCGCTTGGGCGACCGCCATTCCATAGCCTGGAATAATGACTACTCGTTGTGCGCCATCCAGAATCATGGCGATGTCATCCGGTGATGTGCTGCGTACGTTCGCGTAGACTTCGTCGACATTGCTGTTTGAACCCGCGCCCGCCATCACTCCGAAGAGGACGTTGCTGAGCGAACGGTTCATCGCTTTGCACATGATCTGGGTCAGAATGATCCCTGAGGCCCCGACCAAGCTGCCTGAGATAATGAGGGCATTGTTGTCCAGCACAAAGCCGGTCGCTGCGCCTGCGATACCAGAGTACGAATTCATCAGCGATATAACCACCGGCATGTCGGCTCCGCCGATGGGGCTGACCAGAAAAATGCCGAGAATGGACGAGACGACTGCGATACCGATGTAGCAAGTTACCTGCGCCAGCAAACTTTGAGAGACAGCCAAAACAGCGATAAGCAAGAAATCCATGATCACGAGTGCCAGGTTGATCCACTGCTGGTTGGGCAGCGAATAAGGTTTCTTAAACTGCGGTAACTCCTCCAATTTCGCGTAGGCAATTAAGCTACCCCAGAAGGTTACAGCACCTATGAGTCCGGAGATTCCCACGGCGACCAAAGTGTCGACTGGCTGATTGGAGTGATGCAGTAGATCCGAGAAAGCGACTAGTACCGAGCCGCAGCCACCCAGTCCATTGAGCAGGCCGACCAATTGGGGCATGGCCGTCATTTTCACTTTTTGAGCCATCACCGCGCCGATGACCGTGCCGACGATCAACCCCATCACAATGAACAGGTAACCAGCCACACCTGGATCGATCAGGGTAACAATGATGGAGAGCAGCATCCCGGTCGCCCCAACCAAATTGCCTCGCACGGCCGTTTTTGGGGAAGACATGAGCTTGATCCCGATGATGAACATCACCGCCGAAAGCAAGTAGATAAGAGGGATAATCGCATTCATCAAGAACTCGCAAACGAAGGAAGAAAGGTCGGAACAGGAGTGAAACGAATGGCTTATCGTTTTTTAAACATCAAAAGCATACGATGCGTCACAAGGAATCCACCGACGACATTGATCATTGCTAACACAATTGCAATGAGTCCGATAAGAGTTCCGACGCCCGTTTCTCGATATCCGCTTGCGATGATCGCTCCGATGACGGTGATGCCACTGATCGCGTTTGAACCGCTCATGAGCGGTGTATGAAGAGTTGGTGGGACTTTGGCAATGATTTCAAAACCGATGAAAATCGACAGCACAAAGACGGTCAAGCTGCCGACAAGCACCAATGCCCGAGACGATCCGGGATGTTCTGTTGCGGCTGTGTTTGAAGGGACCGGGATCGGCATCGCTTCCGACGTTGGTATCTCGATGTTGCCTGCTTCATCTTGAAATCTGGGTGGATTGCCGTGGATAGGATTCAATCCAACTGCAAAGAGAGAGAACGAGAGCACAAGTGCCATCGACAGCGAAAGAGCAAGAGGTCTCATGGTACCGAATTCTATTGGTGATGTTGTCAACGACTACATAAACGCGAAGTCGTATTAGACTTGAGTGTTCCATTCCGTTCAAGCACATGGGTTGACACAACATTTGGTTGATTCGGTTTGGTTCCTATACCTGCGGTATTTAGCCAGAAAGCCTGAAGGTAGATTTCCTTCTGCCAACTCGCCTAACAAAGGCTTGTTCGCCCAGCGTGCATGCCAAACAGATTACCAACGGGCCGTTAGCCGCTTTTCCCTGGGATTTGCAGCCCCATCTCCTTGATCAACATCTTCATGTCTTCCCAAGTCAGGCGTTTTGCGTCGGGGTTTCGGAGCAGATACGCAGGATGATAGGTAACCAAGACCTTCGACCCGCGAAAAGCATGGAACTTGCCACGCAATCGCCCGACGCTTTCGGTACTTTTCAGCACGGCGCGAACGGCCACGGAACCCCAGCAAACGATGTACTCGGGCTGAATGGCTTCCAATTGCGATTCAAAGAATGGCCGACAGTTTTCGATTTCGATGTCAGTTGGCGTTCGATTGCTTGGCGGACGGCATTTCAATGCGTTGAGGATGTAGACTTCAGGGCGTTTCAGACCGCTAGCGACCAAAATTTTGTCCAGCAACTGGCCAGCGGCACCAACGAAAGGTTCTCCAATTCGGTCTTCATCCGCTCCGGGTGCTTCACCGAACATAGCGACTCTGGCATTGGGTGCACCGACGCCAAAAACCGTTCGCTGGCGTTGACAAACGATATCCTCGCACTTTCGACAAGCGTTGGCTTGTTCATTCAGCGTCGTCAAAACTCCTGCCCGCTCGGACAAATTCAGCACTTTGGAGGTCCAATTCCCGTATTCCCCGATGCTTTCCAAGTTGGATTTCGACTTGATCGGAACCGGTGTTTTAGTGGCTGGAGCGGTCGCTATTTTGGGTGCAGCGGTCGACTTGGGTCCCGGGACAGGGCTATTCTCTCTGACAGCGAGTGGGAAACTGGGACCGGAAATCCGTTCAGAAACGGTCTCAATTGGCTCAATTCGCTTAACTGGCTCAGCGGTCGTAGCGATCGAGTCAAATAGGACAGCTGCGTGTTCGCGAAGCCACTCCTCTGTTTTGGGATGGCCCGAAGTTTTCGAGTCAAATTCTGGCGAACTGGACGGAATATGCGAAATACCGCATCGTTGCCAGTGTTTCAATAACTGTTCACTGGCTGTTTTCCATTGATTCCTTTGCATGACGATCTGTCTTCCGCAGGAGCGGTTGCGTTGCGATTGCGACCCAAAACCGATTGGAATTGACGACTTGTCCGCTTACCAAGCCATCCAACAAGAACGAAACGCCGGATTCTAGCAGGATGTGGGAATCTGAACACTCCCGCAAAAGTCCACTTAAGACTAGGATACTGGTCGATATTCCTTTTAACTGTTTCTCGATTTCGCCTGTTTGCTCGATGCCAATCCCTCGCGTAGCCATTGTAGGCCGACCTAACGTCGGTAAAAGCTCACTCTTTAATTGGATTGCAGGTCGACGCCTGGCGATTGTTGAGGATACCGCTGGCGTTACGCGCGATCGACTCACCACGTTGATCGAACATCGCGGACACCATTTCGAGCTAATCGATACCGGTGGAATGGGGATCATCGACGTCGACAACCTCACTTCGGACATCGAGGCCCAAATCGAAATTGCAATCGATGACGCAGACGTGTTGTTGTTTGTGGTCGACTCGCGAGCTGGCATTCTGCCTTTAGACCAAGAGGTTGCCGATCGACTTCGCAAGATCAACAAACCGATTCTATTGGTCGCAAACAAAACCGACAGCCCCTCGCTGGACACAAACGCGGACGAGTTTCATCAGTTGGGTCGCGGTTGGCTAGTACGCGTCAGCGTCCATCAAAATCGAAACAAAGATGAGTTACTTGATTTGATCACTCAACGCATCCCGCAATTGGATGCGATGCCTTCCGAGGTCGAGCCGCCGATGATGAAGTTGGCGATTGTCGGCAAACGCAACGTCGGCAAAAGCACGTTCGTGAACACACTGGTCAAAGCAGAACGCATGATTGTGAGCACAGTGCCGGGCACTACTCGCGACTGTGTCGACGTAATGTTCGATTTGGACGGTCACAAGTTCATGGCTATGGATACGCCGGGTCTTCGTCGCAACAAAAGCGTCAAGACCGATATCGATTGGTACGGGATGCACCGTGCGCAACGGAGCATTCGCCGCGCGGATGTCGTGTTGATGTTCTTTGACTCCAAGCAGCAGATGAGCAAGGTCGATAAGCAGCTCGCTCACTACATTGCAGAACAGTATAAGCCATGTATTTTCGTCGTTAACAAATGGGATTTGCTCGCCGGCCAGATGCCGACCGAACGCTGGGTCCGCTACGTGCACGAAACGTTTCCTACGATGGCCTATTGTCCAATTGGTTTCATAACGGGGCAAACCGGCAAGAATGTTAAGACATTGTTGAATCACGCGCAAATGCTGTTCAAGCAGGCGAACGAACGGATCTCAACCAATCAGTTGAACAAGCTGGTGAAAATTGCTATGGAGCGTCATGAGCCTCCGATGTACATGATGAAGCGTCCAAAGGTTTACTACGCGACCCAAATCACTAGCTTGCCCCCAACGATCATTTTGGTCTGCAACCAGCCGGCTGGTTTCTCTAAGAGTTATCAACGGTACCTGCTGAAATTCCTGCGAGATCATTTGCCGTTTGGCGAGATCCCGATCAAGCTTTATTTGCAACCGCGAGCTCGCGACGACGATCGGGACGATTTGAGCAAGGAGCAGCGTCAAAAGAGAGCAGATGGCGACGCGATGTCCGCGGCCGACGCGGGCGAAAGCCTCGATGGCGAAATGGAAGATTTCGTTGACGAGGACGATGATTACGAAGAATTCGAAGATGGCGATGAAGCGGATCTCGAGCTGGAGCTCAACGAAGAAGAAAAGGATGAGTAGAACGGCAACTGTGTACTTATTTTCTGGCGCTTTCTCTTAGTGCCTGCAACAGATGCGGTGCGGGTTGAGGGATGGTAAGTTGCTCCTGAGTTCCATCGCGACCTCGAAGGATGACTGTCATCTCAGGGATGGATCGCGAATCTACCGCGGGTATCTTCTGCGGTGCATTGCTTGCACTTGCGAGCATCGGCGATGCTTTCGCGTCGGTTCGCTCATTAAACAAATGTTGAAGGCCCAATTTGGCTAGTTCGAAATAGACCACTTCCGCTGCGTTGTATAGCCCTTCTTTGAGTTCCGGGTCGGCCGCGTAGCAGACTCCGATCAGTTCGCCACGCTCATCAAAGAGCCCGCCACCGCTGCGCCCCTCGACCGGTTCGCCGTCTACTTCTACATTTGCGGCCCCTATGTACCGATTCAATTTGGCGATTTTCGAGTCTCGTCGCGATGGGAGTGCACCTCGATCGCAGCCCCAGCTAAAAACCGGTTGCCCCTCGCTCAACGTTCGATTTTTTGGAATCAGCTTCGCGATCGGGACATCGAAACCGGCATGAAAAGAAATCAATCCGATGTCCATGTCTTTGGCAACGAAGTCGATCAATCTGGCCGAATAGGTTTGGATCTGACCGTTTAAAAACATTTCAACGCTGATCTTGCTTTGTACTGAGTTTTCGCGAAAAAGGTGTCCGCAGGTTAGCACGAGGGCTTCGCCATTGTACGAATCGATAATGGTTCCGGTACCGACCGACTCATGCCGAGACTCCTCGACTCGGATACGAAC
>JBBRGW010000228.1:0-6780 GCA_038223525.1 Pirellulales bacterium | reverse complement strand
ACCCCGACCGAGTATGCGCCATTTCATACTGGAATTTCCAGTTTGCGGATGCGTCCGCGGAATCGCCAATAGGCATACGCAAAAATGCCCATGGATTGGATTGGGCTGCATTGAGTGCGTTGACTGGGATCGTGGTAGAACGGGACATCGCTTAAACTGAATACGGGGTGCGGGCAATCGCGACTCGTTTCGCGGTATCGTGCAAAGAGTCGCGCCGAGGAACAGTATGTCATGATCCTGTCTCGAGCAAGTTAATCCTGCTAATTCGCTTCGCTGCCGCGACTCGCTCGCTCAAAAAACCAGAATGTAACGGTTGTAGGGAAAAATCTGGGAAAGTGAACAGGGTTAAGCGATGGCTTTGCGGGCTATCATCGAAGCGATTATGATAGGAACACTGAGACTCGACGTTGCGTTAGTTTGCGATTCTGCAGCCCGCGTCCATTTATGGCTTTTGCTCAAAGAATTTTGCAGATGTGCTGAAGAGGCTTAAATCGATGGAAATGTTATTGCGTTGGGTTGGAGCTTTGTTGACGGTAGCATCATGCGTCGGATGTCTGCTTTGCCCGTCGATCGCGATGGCGCAATACTCCACGGGCTGGAAAGCTCACGACTGGGATAGAGTGCGTCCCACCGTCATTGCTCCGGGCGCGTCCAATCTACCGTTGCAGCCACCTTCGGATGCAGTGATTCTATTCAATGGAACATCCTTGGATGAATGGCGAGCAGCCGATGGTGGGCCTGCCAAATGGATCATCAAAGATGAAGTGATGGAGTCGGTCCCAGGCAGTGGCTATCTGTTTTCGGCCAAGGCATTTGGGGATGTCCAACTGCACGTTGAATGGGCCTCTCCCGAAAGAGTCCAAGGAAAAAGCCAAGGTCGGGGCAATAGCGGCGTGTTCCTTCAAGGGCTCTTTGAGGTGCAAGTGCTAGATTCGTTTGACAACAAAACGTACGCCGACGGGCAAGCGGGCGCAATCTATGGCCAGTACCCACCATTGGTCAATGCGAGCAGAAAACCAGGCGAATGGCAATCGTATGACATCATCTTCCGAAGACCCATTTACTCCGACGGCAAACTTGCTCAGTCCGCTCGCCTGACCGTAATCCATAACGGTGTACTCGTACAGGATTCAGTTCGCCCTCTCGGCCCAACCACTTGGTTACAACATAGGTCTTATGAGCCAACCGCAGAAAAACTACCGCTCTCGTTTCAAGACCACGGTAATCCTGTTCGCTATCGCAATATCTGGATTCGGGAATTACCCGCGGAGACTATATTGCAACCCGACAAGCCATATGATCCTGTCATTATTGCCTTAACATCAGAGCAGCAATCGCAAATTGCCGGAAAATACATGCGCGGCGATGGGGGCCTTTGGGAGATTACGCAGCGTGACGGCAAACTCTTCTTTTCGGTTTCCGGTACACCTCTCGAGTTGATCGCGCACAGCAAAGATGAGTTTGGGCTAAGATACACCGCCGGCAAACTAACGCTCAAGTACGACGAGTCTGGAATTCCAACCAACTTAGAATTCTACATGGGTGGTGATATCTCCAAAGCGACTCGCTCGAAATAAGTGGCTTGTGCGCAATCTGTCTTGCCACCAAGCTAACCCTATTCTCAAACCAGAATTCAAAACGATATGCCCCCCAACCCTGTTCTTTACACAATCCTATTGGTCTTCGGATTGTTTGTATTTGTTTTCGCGATCATTATGCTAGCGGTTTTTTCGCGGTACTTCTGGCTTTGGGTTCAGTCGGTCATGACCGGAGCCAAAGTCACGGTCCTTGATTTGCTCGGAATGATGTTTCGACGGGTCGACGCAAAAACGATCGTGAGAGGGAAAATCATGGCAGTTCAAGCGGGAATTCGCGATGAAGATTTGACCACCAAAGCACTCGAAGCGCACTATCTTGCGCGAGGAAACGTCCCCCAAGTCATTAGAGCCCTAGTTGCCGCCCGCAAAAGCAAACAGATCACTTTGTCGTTTCGCGAAGCCGCCGCGATTGATCTTGCCGGCCGAAATGTACTCGACGCAGTTCAGACAAGTGTTTATCCCAAAGTGATTGATTGCCCACCCAAGGGGAGCGCAGTTGCCTTTCTCGATGCGATTGCGAAAGATGGTATTCAGCTTAAGGTCAAGGCGCGAGTGACCGTACGAGCCAATTTGCAACGGCTCATCGGTGGGGCCACTGAAGAAACAATCATTGCTCGCGTTGGCCAAGGAATTGTCAGCGCCATTGGATCGTCCGAAAGCCATAAAATCGTTTTGGAGAATCCGGATGTTATTTCGAAGGCCGTGCTTGCGAGTCGACTCGATGACCAAACCGCTTTTGAAATCGTTTCTATCGATATTGCAGATATCGACGTGGGCGAAAACATCGGAGCAAGGCTTCAGGCCGACAGAGCCGAAGCGGATACCCGTGTCGCTCGAGCGAAGGCGGAAAGTAGGCGGGCTGAAGCTGTAGCAACCGAGCAAGAGATGATCGCCAAAATCGAAGAGAGTCGAGCCGAAGTGGTTTCGGCCGAAGCGGAAGTCCCCAAAGCAATTGCAGATTCGTTGCTTAGTGGTCGTTTGAGCATCATGGATTACTACAAACTGCGCAACATTACAGCGGACACTGAAATGCGACAGAGCATCGCAGGCACGAGCACAACTGGACCATCAAACACTACGCGTTCGAATTAGACCCAAACATGGCGGACGACCTTGACGAGTTTCTAAAACAAGCAGCTTTACGAAGGCAACAGCGGCAACAGCAGCGAGGTAATCGTGAGCAATCCCCACCCTCGAAGCCGCAGGCTAGCCCACCTCCGCAACCACGGATGCTGGAACAACAGAATCCTATTCCTACTGCTCGAGTGGTTAACGAAAGTAAACCCTACCAACCGACCGTCGGTAATCTTTCGGAAGGTCTCCCTTCAGCGTCAAGAACAGGGGCCGTCGACCAAGCCGACGAACGAATGGAGTCTCATCTCAAGGAGGTTTTTCAACATGAGATTGGAAATTTAAGGCCCTCCGAGTCCAAAACGTCCAATAAGAAAAAAGGAAAGAAGGCCCAACCGCGTCAACTAGAAATACCGCGACTACAGGAAACGCAACGACTTCAGGAAACACCTGCCACCCCAGCTGAAATCCAACCCTCTGCCAAGGTCTCTTCTGCCTCGCTCGCAGCTCAATTGCGAGACCCCCAGTCGTTGCGAATGGCGATCATAGCTCATGAAATCATGAAACGACCCTGGCAATGAATGCACCCGATTTTGAAAAGGGTGTAAACGGGTTGTTACCCGCAATCTCTCAGGATGCGACGACCAAGCAAGTGCTTATGTTTGCATGGATGAATGCGGACTCGTATTCAGAGACTCTCACGTCAGGATTTGCAACTTACTTCAGTCGCTCCCGAAAACGGCTCTGGCGTAAAGGGGAAGAGAGCGGCCATCGCCAACGCATCGTTGAGATTCGGATCGATTGCGATGCGGATTGCATCTTGCTGCTGGTTGAACAGACCGGCGCCGCATGTCACAAGGGGTACGCAAGCTGCTTCTACAGAAAGAAATCGCAAGATGAGTTCGTTGTCGATCAAGAGCAACTGGTAAAACCTGAGAGCATTTACTCTTCCAAAAGCGATTGACGATGCCTGAACTACCTGAAGTAGAGACCATGCGTCGGGGATTGCTGAAAACGCTTGGAGGCACCATTACGGCAATCGATGAACCCATCATCCCCTATCGGCCTATCAAGATTTATCCATCGATCACGCAATTTCGAAAACGGGCAGTCGGTGCAGTCATCGTCGCAGTGAATAGAATTGCAAAGCGCGTTCTTGTCGAGCTAGACTCCGGTGACTCAATCGTATTGCAGCCGAAGATGGCAGGAATTGCCATGATCTCGGATCCACCTAGCCAACAACATACGCGGTTGGTTTTCGAGTTGGCCGGCGCCCAAGCGGAGAGATTTCTTTATTGGGATCGTCGCGGGCTGGGCACGGTGTCTCTATGGAGCCCCGCTGAGGTTGAGGACCATCTAGGCCCTGACAAACTGGGACCGGATGCTTCCATTGTGGACGAAAAAACCTTTGTGGATCGATTCTGTGCAATCGACCGCAATGTTAAAGTTGCACTCCTCGACCAAAAAATAGTCTGCGGGATTGGAAACCTATATGCAGTAGAAATACTCCACGCAGCAAAAGTCCACCCCGCCACTCGCTGCAATGCGATCGGCAAAAAACAATGGAAACACATCCACCGCGAGACCATTCGCATCCTATGCGACGCGATCGAAAGCGAGGGATCGACGCTCAGGGACGGAACGTACCGCAATGCCATCAATGGAGAGGGCAACTATCAAAATCGACATCTCGTTTATGACCGAGCGGATGAACTCTGTTTGACCTGCCATAAAGGAAAGATCCTACGTATCGTCCAGTCGCAACGAAGTACTTTCTATTGCCCCAAGTGCCAGAAGGAGCGCCCATGCTCAAAGCTTGTCATTGCTGTGGACTGATCCATCAGGTTGCCCTATTGGAGTGGAATCAATTTGCGCAGTGCACACGGTGTGGTAGCGTCGTGGACCAGTTCAAATCGCACAAGCGGTCGCAAGGCCGTGCAGCCGCTTCGGCGGTCGGAGCAATGCTGTTGTTTCCCGCTGCGGTGCTTCTGCCCATTTTGGAGATTGAGAAACTCGGGCATCACCATCGCAGCAGTATTTTTGGTGGGATCGTCGATCTGTATCAAACAGGCAGTTTTTTCGTCGCTACAATCATCCTGCTTTTTTCCATCGTGTTGCCCCTTCTGAAAATCCTTGCCTTGATCGAATTGAGCTGGCTCTGCTCAATGCAGCAACGCCATCGCGCGAGAACGTACCGTTGGATGGAGCAGATAGGCAAATGGAGCATGATGGACGTGATGCTACTGGCACTGCTCGTCATGTTGATCAAACTGAGCGGGGTGGTGGTGTTTCATTTCGGTCCGGCATTGGTCGCTTTTGTGTTGTGCGTGACAATGAGTATGATTTCTGCAATTTGTTTCGATCCGCATGCCATTTGGGAAACGCCATGAGTGATTCGTTGCCTGCCCTAAAGCCCGATTCCACCGAATCGATTGCAAGATCGGCTGCAAAGGAAACGCTTTTTCCACAAGCGTCTATCCAATCGATCACGGAAGTTTCGGCGGGAATGCGTTCGAGGCTTTGGTGGATTGCATTTCTCTGCGGATTAATAAGCCTCGGTTTATTCTGGTATGCAAAACAAGGGAACGGCGAACTTATTGCAATCCAATTCGCAGATAGCTTTGGGCTAAAACCAGAAGACCGTCTGAAATATAGAAGCGTCGATATAGGTGCAGTCGAGAAAATCGAATTGAATCCCGATTGGGACGGGGTATTGGTTTATGTTCGCATGACTCCGCAGTCGACGGGAATGGCAGCCGAAGGAGCCCGATTTTGGATCGTCCGGCCGTCGTTATCTTTGGATTCCGTCCAAGGGCTCGATACGATATTGGGAGCCAAGTACCTGGCTATGGAACCAGCAGCTCGCGAGGCAAAGCCTGCCTCGCGTTTCGTAGGGCTGGAATCCCCGCCTATCGTTACCCCCAGCGAAGGCTCCTTGGAAATCTTTCTCGATGCTTCGACGCGAGGTGGGCTGGAGATCAACGCGCCGGTGCTTTACCGTGGCTTTCGCATCGGACACGTAGTTCAAGTTGGCTTTGCAAGCGACGCTAGGACCGTCCAAGCCCGTTGTGCGATCGATCCCGAGTACCGCGACTTGGTTCGGAAGAACAGCAAGTTTTGGAATCGAAGCGGTTGGAGGCTGGATGTTGGATTGACCGGTATTAAGCTAGATGCCGATACGCTCGCCCAAATGATCACCGGAGGAGTGGAGATGGCTACACCGACGGATCCCGATCGAAGTGTCAGCACCGGTCATCACTTTAATTTGTACGTCAAGGCGGAATCGGAATGGAATAGTTGGCAACCTTCGCTCGCTCACGGAGAAGCGTGGAATCGTGTTGCATCAGGAATGCCTCAATCGATTCGCATTGCGATGCGATGGCAAGAACTGCGAACCTTTGGATTTCGCAAGAACCAGCAACTTTCTGGCTGGTGTTTGCCGCTCAGCGACGGCACGGTTCTATGCCTCTCAGAACAACTTGTTGCACCTAAGTCAGCGGTGCCGGATTCAATCGTTTACGAGTTGGCCGGCCAATCACTCTCTATTAGCCAGCTAACCGTCCTGAAGAGGATGGCTGAAACACAGGGACAAGTCGCTTATGTCTCGCGTTTTACGACGCAGGAGAAATTGCCTGTGGAGCTGCCGCGTTGGCCGAGCAATCTTGTTGCGGACAAGCTACCGGAAAAATTATGCGACATTTACGTGGCTCACCCGGACGCAACAAGCGTCGTAGCGATTGCAGCTGCCCGCATGACTGTGGTTGAGACAGGTTGGCAAGTGGACGAATTGGTAACGCTGGGGAGTGACTATCATGGCTTGCCTGTGTTGTCAGCTGAGAAATCTCAAGTGATAGGACTCGTATCGATTTCAAAAGGGAAAACCACCATTATTACACCTTAGAAACAATGACCCTACGTGCAACGTACAGACCGTCGGTATGAATCATCCTTTTTTATTCTGTACGGGTTTTCGTTTACGGTACTGCCAGAGCGATGGCAATCCTATGCGGATTAGGTCGGCTGGAAAGCTCGGGCAGTGATCGCGCCCTAATGCACAATTTTTTATGCAAAAACGTTCAACTTGGAACAAAGCAACCAGCCACGGCATTCT
>JBBRGW010000227.1:0-6785 GCA_038223525.1 Pirellulales bacterium | reverse complement strand
AAAGTCGCACCCGGCAGGTGCGACCTACCGTAGGTCGCACCTGCCGGGTGCGACATTTGCCTGATAGACACGGTTTCCATATGCTTCACAGCGTTGCCTTTTGCTCGTCAAAAGTTTCGCTATTGCGAAATGTCAAAAATCCGCGGCAATCCTAATTCCAGGATATCAAGGCACTGAACTTGCAATAGCCCGAAGCAATTGGCATCCTAAGTGAGTCGACTTCACTTGGTGACACTCCCGGGTGCAGCCTACTCTGGCTTCTTTTGCAGATACCTACTCTGGCTTCTTTTGCAGATAGAGGAGCATTTGACGCATCGAATCGGGTGATAGTTGGCGTTCAAAACCTTCGGGCATCAGTGAAATCCCCTGGTCTTTCAGCTCAGCAATCGAAGTCCGTTCGAGTGTATGGCGTTTTCCGTCCGCGGTCGCTATCGTCACACTCGAAGAGGATTCCTGCACGATCACACCCGCCAACGTCATGTCGTCTTCGGTGCGAATGATGTACTGTTTGTACTTGCCATCCACAGCTCGGTTCGGATCGAGAATCCCGGTCAATAAATTCCGGCTCGACAGATCGGTCAACGAAGAAAGGTTTGGTCCAAGTGCTGGCGTTTCGTCTTTAGGAAGATGGCATACGGCGCAATGCTGTTGATATAGCTTGTTCCCTTGCTCCATGTCCTCGCCTATCGACTTTGCTTTGGTCGCAGCGACCTCTTTGATATAGGTCTCTAACACTTTCACGCGGTCGCGAACTTCGGAGTTACCAAAAATCTTGACCGCACGCGTTTGCACATCGCGATTCCAAGTGTTTAACATCGATTGCACACAGGACGCATCGATATCCGAGGCGCGAATCTTTCCCGTCTCAATCGCATTCAGGAACCGTAAGATCCATTTGGGCTGCTGCAACATGCGATTGGATATCTGCAGTCGCATCGATGGCCCAAGTCCCCGCCAACGATCGAGAACTTGGTCGAGCACGTCGTCGCCGGTCGCTTGCAGAACAAGATCCAATGCAACTTCCTGAACCGATGGTGGGAACGTTGGACCTAGGCAATCGATCCATTTCTGGGAACGCGATTGCACGGATTGTCCCCAACTCATTAAATGGACAGCTGCCGCTCGCTGTTCAACGGGAAGATTATTGTTCGCTGCGATCGCGTCTGCCTCATCGATCCATTTGCGAATCGAGGCAGGGAACTGGGTGTTCTTTTCATCTTGGTTTTCAAGCCAAGCCGCAACCAAGGGCAACAGAGTATACGGCTCGCTTGCATCTTGAGCGGCTCTTTGAACCCATTCTGCAATCACCTCGATTCGGATCAAGGGCTCGCTGCTCTTTTTGAGCAACTGGCTAATGAATTTGGTCTTTGCGATTTGGGTGCTATCCGAATCGGCTGAGTTCGAGCGATTGGGCTCGAGCAGCCTTTCGCTCAAACCAGCGATGATCGCTCGCTGATGCATTGGCAGTGACAAATGGATGGCCCGCTGGATCCAAGCGTTTTGCTCCCGATTGCGTGCCGCATTGACAATCGCCGTCGTTGCTTCTGCAGTATCATCAACCCCCAGCAATAGAATCAAATGCATCGCAAGTTCATCGTCTAGTTTGTCGCTACCGACTGTGTAGATTGCCTTGCGAATCGCAGAAGAACTGTCCCAGCGTGCGCGAACAATGTCGAGCCCATACTGGATCGCTCGCGGGGACAGGTCCGATTGGATTCGCTCAGACAAAAGCGTGTCATCAAGCCAACCACCGCAGTCCAAGGTTGCCATCATCTGGATCCGTATTTTCGGGTCAGCGTGAGTTCGCATCGATTGCACCATTTTGGGTCGTATCGCAATCGGCTTGTGTTCGATCAGCCATTGTTGCGCCAAATCACGTCGTGGACCGATGTCGCTTTGCAATGCAGCCAACACGTCCCCTTCGTTGTCGCCATTCAGAATAGGGAGCGGTTGTGCAGGATAATCTCGATGGCGTATTCGGTAGATTCGGCCTTTGTCTGCACCGCCTCGCAGATCGATCCGTGCTTGCCAGGCTTCCGGAATCCATTGGGGGTGTTCGATGACCAGTCGGTACATGTCCGCGACCCAGACCGCACCGTCGGGGCCAGTCTCAACACGGACCGGACGGAACCAAGGATCGCTCGAACGAATCCACTCGCTCTGTGCATCTTGTGCGAATCGCTCTCCTTTCAGTGCAGCACCATCTATTTCTAGTTTGGAGCGATGGACCATGTTGTGTACTGGTTCGCAAATCATCGCGGCGCCATTCATTTCTGGGCCGCATCCGGGCGTTCGGCAAATTACAGAGCTGCAGGCCGAGGTAAAGCGATTGGCAGAAAACACATCGTTGAATCGACCGTCGGCCGAGGACAATGGAAAGACTCGAGGTCCAACAGAGGGAGTGGTTAAGAACTGCCGAACGGAGTCCACCGACCGACCCGCTCGTTTTTGGTATCTCTCATCGATGACGTATTGATACATTGGTTCGTTGTTTGCGTTGCCAAACCAGCGATTCCAATCGTCTCGGCCTCGAATGTATTGCGTTGGGCCGGAAACGATTTCGAGCGTACGTTGAGCGAGATCCAGGGCCAAGTCTCTGCCTGAGGCACGAACCGGTTCCGACGAGCCCGCCACCTGGATGGTCGGCGCATCCCCTCCGGATGAAAAATAAAGTTTGCCGTCGAGACCAAAGGTGAATCCGTTGACGCGGTGTTGAGGATTTGCGGCCGGAAAACCGGAGATCAAAGTTTCTCGGTACTCCGCTTTGCCATCCCCATCGCGATCGGCGGCAAAGAAAACCTCTGGAGCACAAGCGACGATGGCACCATCGCGATAGGGGAACACGCTGTTAGGGTAGCTTAACTGATCCAGGAATACTGTTGCAGAATCCATGACGCCGTCTTGATCGCGATCTGAAAGGATCTTGATGCAACCACCATTTTCGATTCCTTGTGGATAGTCTCGCATTTCGACAACCCAAAGGCGTCCTTTGTTGTCGAAGGCAAAATTGACTGGGTCTTGGATCAACGGTTCCGCGGCGACCTGCTCGATTACAAGACCTTCGGCCAACGAGAGTTGCTTGAGCGCTTGGGCTGGGGAAGAAGGCAATCGTTCACGATCGCTCCCTTGACGAATCTCTTGAACGCGGCGAACCAAAAGGTCTTCTGTGCCCGTTTGCCATCGGCCGGGCAAGTTGTAATAGACCATGGAGTCATCGACCTCGTATCCACCTTCGGCCCGCATGCGCTCGCTAGAAACATACCCAAAGACGTCATCGCAATAGGAGGAGACCCACACGTTTTTCGCGGGAATTTCTTTTTCCAGTCGGAGTTGATAATCGAGAACTACTTCGCCGCTCAGGAAAACCCAGGTGAGTTGATCTTTAAAGGTCCAGGCATGCACACCTGCTGGATAGGTTTCTGGGAGGACGCCCCGCTTCTTCCAGAGCGCTAGAAAATCCTTGGCGTACTTGCGTTGATGCGGTGATTTGGACTCGAGCCACTCCTTGAGTTTTTCTTGGGATGGATGTTCCGAAGGGAGTCCGGCGTATCCAAATTCCGTTTGCGGTGCCGTCTCGATCGATTGCATCGGAGTACTGAGGGCACTCGCAACACCGTCGGCGATCGATTTGCCGTGTGCCTTTGCCAAATCGTAGGAACCGGTTGGGGTTGGACCCATGTCTGCGCCGCAGCCTATGATTGGCAAAGCGATAATGTCCAGCGACGCGTCCAGATTCGCTGCGGATAGTGCTGGCCAGTCACCGCTGACTTTGTTTTCTGTTGGAGGGATGGTGGTCGCGTGGCATGCGTAATTGTAAACGACCGATTTCAATTTGCCATTGAGATCCTCGATAGCAAAGACACCGATCCGATGGTCGACGATTCCATCCAACTGTTGCCCGAAACCTTTCCACGTACCATTTTCAAGAACACGGCGGTTGGCTGCGACGGTCGCGTTGCCGGTTCCAAAACGAAGTCGAACGTCTTGCATGTTCGCCATTGCTTTAGCGATGGATTCGACGATTGCATTCTCGAGCGTTTGGGTGTAACGCGTTGTCGCGGACTGTTGCTTCTCAGAAAGGGGGGCGGGGAAAATGTTCGGAGCGTACTCGTCGAGATGGGGGGCACAGTGCGAATGGGTTGCAGCCAAAACCATCCTTGACCTCGAAATCCCCCATCGTACTTGAACTGTCTTTGCGATTCGGTTGGTCATGTTCCCAGGTATGCCGATCGCATCGATAGAGACGATGACCAATGGAACATCGTCATTGCAGCGCAGAACAAGAGCCCGGGCGTGGAGCGGATCAGAGACTCCCACCGACACATCATTGCGGGCTGCGTATCCTGACAATCGAAGCGGCTCAGTTGGGGTAATGTCCATTTTCGCGACCCCTGCCTGCCATTTCGACCCTTTTTCTTGACCAAAAACGCTCGGAGCAATAAGTGTCAAAATGAAAATTTGAACAACTATGCGAATCATCGTGGCGAACCTTTGGTGGGAAATTGCCGAATGACATGGAGTCGCTGCACGCTTGCCGCAAGCGACGGAAATGAAAGGGATTATGCAGTTCGGACGCCAGCGTTGGGCGCCTTGTCGCTCACAATGTGAGTTCTGTTTGATCATACCTGGGAGGGAAAAAAATTGTAACTCAGTTCTCCGCTGCGAGGAACCGTGTCTATCAGGCAAAAGTCGCACCCGGCAGGTGCGACCTACCGTAGGTCGCACCTGCCGGGTGCGACTTTTGCGTTAGTTCAATGTTTTCGTTGATAAAAATGTTTCACAGCGTTGCCAAATCAGGAGAGACAAAAAAGGTAAGGGCAGCTCGCCATTTATTATGGCTTCGCTGGAAGACTTGCTCGATATTCCTTAGTATGATGCTCTGGAGCTCAATGAGATTCTTAACAACTTAGAATGTTCAAGAGAGATAGTTCCGAAGAAGGGTGTGGATTGTCGACAGGATGCGAGAGACTAAATCAATTTTGACTGCCGGGTGTTTCCTGGCGTTTTTTGCATTCGGTTTCATCGACAATATGAAAGGCCCCGTTCTGCCAGAGTTGCTTCGGACGGAGAGTTTGACTTTGAGCCAAGGAGGCACGCTGCTTCTTGGAGCGTACCTCGGTTTTATCGTGGCGACGTTGCTTACCGGGTTCCTGTCGGACCGGATGGGAAATCGGATTGTACTTTTGATCGCGGGTCTGTTGTTGTGCTTGGGATTGCTGGGTGTCAGCGCTAACCTTTCCTATCTGTTTTTGGTATCGATGATGTTTTGCATTGGGATGGGATTGGGGGCGATCGAGGTTGGAGCCAATGCATTGATTGTTGAGTTGCATCGCGACAAAGCAGGACGATTCCTCAATTTGCTCGCGTCGTTTCACGGTATTGGATCGTTCTTAGTGCCGCTTTACGTCGCCTGGCTGATCGATATCGGTATTCCATGGCAGCGCATTTATCTAACCGTTGTGTTGCTGGCGGGTGCTGTGGCCGCGGCCTTTGCAATGACCCCCAAGGAGCTCGCGCCAGCGATGGCCAAGTCAGGTTGGAACTTGCGCGAGACGCTTCGAGTTGGATTTCAAGGAGAGATGGGTTGGTACTATCTATTGATAAGCACTTATGTCGCAGTGGAGTTGGGGCTTGCAGCTTGGTTGATGGAGTATTTACAGCAGGTCAGGGGCATGTCAGTCGTTCAAAGTTCGTTTTATTTGTCCGGTTTCTTTTTGATGATTATGCTCGGCCGGTTTTTCGGCAGCTTCGTTGTTGATGCACTGGGCTATCTTCGAGTTGTATGCGGCGCGTTGTTGGGCGGCGTCCTTTGTTTAGTCGTTGGGATCCTAGGCAGCGAGAATTATGTATTGGCATTTTCGATCTCCGGCGGTTTCTTTTCGATCGTGTTCCCCACATTAACGGCGGTAGTCACAGGGCTGCACAAAGAAAATGTTGGCGCCGTTTTGGGAATCCTCTTTACCTTTGGAGGGATCGGAGGAGCGATCGGTCCGTGGGTCATTGGGCTAGTCAGTCAATCGTTTGGATTGCAAATTGGAATTAGCATGACCGTTCTTTTTGGGCTGATGTCGCTCGCCACATTGCTAATTGTGGCTGTGCGCGATCGTCGTCCAACGCGATAAGGCAAGCGGTAGCTTGATTGTCCCTCGCATACGCATCGGGTTGGGATAGTGCCTCCTGCAAATCGCCTTAAAACCGTAGGATGGGACCAATGTCCAGTCCGTTGATACGTTCGGGACAAGGGTCCCAAACTACGACTGGTATAACACAGCCTACCGCTCGCTTTACTTTAGATTTTGCTCGATGAGCTGGACGATGACTGCGGTCGATTCGATCGCTCCCACGGACGTAGTCTTTGGGAACATTAGCTTGGGAATATTGCCTGCACCTGCCTTTTGATAGATCGCAACATGCTTGGCGACATATTGGGCAGGAAGCTCGGACTTGAGCATATTGGTTAGCTTTTCGGCGTCAACGATTCCCTTCGCTTTGGTCAAAGCATCGGAAACTTTGGGTTTGGCGGTGAATAGGTAGCTATGAAACTCTGCGAATTTTTCGCGGTCGACAGACCAAACTGCGATCGCCAATTTTGCGAGCTCGCACGCTTCTGCATGGCTCGCTTCGGTGACCTTCACGTTGGGATTGCATTTGCCATCGATCGGTACGGGTAGGGCGATGATGGCGAGTCGGTCACCGTACTTTTCACGCACTCCTTCGAGCGCTTTGTGAGTTCGCTGGCAATGCTCGCAGGTGTAGTCAAACATCTCGACAAAGACGAGTTCCGC
>JBBRGW010000226.1:0-6799 GCA_038223525.1 Pirellulales bacterium | reverse complement strand
GGCAGCTTCATCAAGGACACTTCGGCCATCGCATTGATCGCATATATCCAAAGGCTCGGGACCGATTTGTCGCGTCCAGCGCCAGCAGCAGCCAGTACCAACGAAATCAAACCGAACTAGCAATCATGCAAAACAAGATTCCAGCTTTGACCAGCGATTTTGATGGGATTCAAGAATACACCAACCCGATCCCGAGGTGGTGGAAGTCCGTGTTCTTTTGCACCATGGCTCTTGCCCCCATCTATACGTTGGTCTTCCATTCAGGCGCCCCTGGTTCGACTTCCGTCGAACGATTCCAAGCAGCCATGGATGCAAATACGCGCAAGCAATACGAAGAGATAGGCAATCTCGCTAGCGATGAAGCGACGATGGTAGATTACCTAAAGAAACCGAAGTGGATCGCGGTCGGTGCATCGATCTTCAAAGCCAATTGCGTTTCATGCCATGGTGCGGACGGCGGAGGCAACGTCGGGCCCAATCTTTGCGACGATAGTTATAAACACATCAAGCGATTGCCCGACATTATTAAAATACTCAACGAAGGGGCGGGAGCAGGCGCGATGCCAGCATGGGCAAAACGATTAGCCCACCCAAATGACATAGTTCTCGTATCGGTGTATGTGGCGAGCCTACGCGGTTCCAAACCACAAACTCCCAAAGCCCCAGACGGAAGCATCATTCCCGCTTGGCCGACAGAGTAAACGGCAAATGTGCTTCCGCCTCGACTTCGTCGATTTTGTGGGTAGATTGACTCAGCCGACTGTGTCTAGATTGGCCGGAGTTAAAGGAAATTACTCTGACCATGCCATTGATCAGAATGAATATAGCATTGAGAGGACCGACCAAAACAAGACCACGGTCACGATGCATCCGATCCAGGCTGTAAAAAGAAATTCAAGGATCCGGTTGTTTTTGATATCGATCCTATTCTCGACCTCACGCCCGCTGGTAATGGCTGCGAAGATGATTACCACTGGACCAAAAAACAATGCGAGATGTACGAACAACAGAAAAAAAGTTAGAGCCGTGAATGCCCAAGTTCGAAAGGCCATGAGCAACGCGACGAGGACCGTCAGAACGAGAATGGTTCGGATGTGAAACTGATGGCGGCTACGTGGTTTGATTTGCGGCTCCAAAATAGTCCACCTATCGCATTAACACGCTGTTCTTGTGCGCGGTTAGGCCTTCTTTGTCTGCCAATAAAGCTACATCCTGCGCTATGTCGCAAAGAGCTTGTCGATCATATTCTATGACGCTGCTGGATCGCAAAAAATGATTGGACGAAAGTCCTGAGGCCCAGCGAGCGGTACCGCCTGTGGGAAGCACGTGTGATGGGCCGGCAGCATAATCGCCGAGCGCTACCGGTGAATAATGACCTAGAAATGTTGCGCCGCTATTGCGGATCTTGGGCAATAGCCTCCTCGGTTCATCCAGAGCAATTTGCAAGTGTTCTGGTGCAATGAGACTTGTGACTTCGCACGCATGTTCTTCGTCTCGACAAAGTATCATCGCCCCAAATGCGTTGAGAGATGTGAGTGTAAGTTCCGCACGTTCAAGTTTCGCCAACTGTTCTACCATCGATCGCTCGATTCGATCCAACATGCCTTTGTCCCAACTGATCACAATACTTGCTCCAGGCGAATGCTCCGCTTGAGCGAGCAAATCCGATGCTGCGTAGTCTGGATTGGTGGTTTGATCCGCAATGACCACAACTTCGCTAGGCCCCGCAATCGAATCGATATCGACCTCGCCATAACAAAATCGCTTTGCAAGCGCAACAAATAGATTCCCCGGACCCACGATTTTGTCGACGCCCGGTATTTCTGGAATTCCGTATGCCAAGGCCGCGATCGCTTGCGCTCCCCCCACCGCGTAGACCTCGTCGATACCGAGTTCAAAGCAAACGGCCAACACGTCCGGGTTGTAAGCCCCCAAGGATGTCGGTGGCGCAACGATTGCTATTTCCGAAACCCCAGCGCACTGCGCAGGGATCGCAGTCATCAAAACAGTCGAGGGGTACGCCGCGGCCCCACCTGGAACGCAAATGCCGACACGCTGAAGCGGCGTATAACGTTGCTCGAGTACAACACCAGCACTTGGCCGTGTAATGACATTCTTATGCAATATGGCTGTTTGGAAGGCAGATACGTTGTCTCTAATTCTGCGAATTGTTTTCAAGAAATCGGGGGCGGCATTCGCATGAGCTTGTCGAAGCAACGCCGCGGGAACTCGCAAAGACTCAGCGGTGGAACCTGGATTGTCCAATGCCCTAGCGTAATGTAAAACCGCCTCCGTACCTCTCTGCTTGACATCTTTGCAAATGCGTTCGACAACATTTTGCGGTGAAAGAGGCTCGCCAAAGACCGACATGGTCAATTGCTTTCCGCGTTCGGAAACAACCGAGCCGTCGGGACTTAGCTTTTTACGAAGCGTTGCTAGTTCATTGGGAAACAAAGCGAGACGAGCATCCAGTCGCTCTATGCTTAAAAAATTTATTGTCATGAAAAACCAATTGGTCAGCCGAGTGATGCGAGTTGCTCTTCGGAAAAACTAACGTTCGAGGCGACTGACTGAATGTCATCATGGTCCTCGAGTTGTTCCAGCAATTTCATAACCGCAATCGCGGTTTCAGAATCAACTTCGACCGAATTGCTTGGGACTCGGGACACTTCCTTAACTTCAATTTCAATGCTCTGCAACTCGATCGCGTCGACGACGGCGGTGTAGACATCCGGTGTGCAGGTTACTTCGTAAACGTCCCCCGTTTCGGTAACGTCATCCGCTCCGTTTTCGAGCGCGAGTTCCATGAGTTTTTCTAAATCCACAGACGATTGCTTGATGACGATCATCCCTTTTCTTTCGAAAAGATAGGCCACACAATTAGTGGAGCCGAGCTTGCCACCGTGGTTCTCGAACATCTTTCGGACTTCAGGCGCAGTGCGGTTTCGGTTGTCGGTCATGATGTCGCATAGAACAGCGACCCCGCCTGGTCCGTAGCCTTCGTACAAGACTTCTTCGACATCACCGCCTTCGATCTCGCCGATTCCCTTTTTGATGGCTCGCTCGATGTTGTCGCGCGGGAGCGAAACGGCTTTTGCGTCCTGAATAGCCGTTCGAAGACGGACGTTTCCACCGGGGTCACCCCCTCCAAGCTTAGCGGCTACGATGATCGCTTTGGACAATTTGCTCCAAAGCTTGCTGCGCTTGCTATCCACCAAAGCCTTGCGGTGTTTGATGTTTGAGTACTGCGAATGTCCAGCCATGTTTTGCTCCTGTTGAGGAGGTGGAGTAGTCGAAGATCGTTGTTGCCGGCAAAACCTAGTGCCTCCACAATGGTGATTTTGGGGGTAGTAGATCTTGTAAGTCGCGCGGCAGATCGGAAACTACCAAAAGTAGATTGGGACCTATGTCCCGATCCGCTATTTGGACGGGACTATGGTCCCATCCTACTGGTATCTTTCAACCTGCCGTTCGCCTTAAAGATCCTTGCGGTGGTAGATCTTTAAAAAGCTCCACCGCTACTACTCAAAAAATCAATATAGATGCAGCACTTCGGGCCAAAAAACCTATCGAGGTTTTTTCTTTGTGGAAATTGTGTTAGTCGGTTTTTTGGAACTCGTGACCGACGTTTTTTCGGTTTTGTCCGTCTTTTTCAAAGGAGCAGATTTTTTGGGTTCCGCCTCAGGCTTTGAACTTTTGGCCGGGGGCACGGATTTCTTGGTCACATCCTTTGCGGGCGATTTCGCGGTGGGAGCAGGTTTCTTTGGCGAGGCTTTCTCGACATTCTTTGGAGCAAGTTTTGGGTCTACCTTTTCGCTCTTTTTAGCAGGCTGCTCTTTAGCGACGACCTTCGATTCGGGTTTCACCTCCGACTTCTTTTTGGCGTCGAGGGCTTTTTCCGATTGAGAGTCTGCTTTGGAATGCGCGTCCTTTGCCTTGACTACTTCTGGGCTGGATTTATCTGCTTTTTTAGGAGAGACAGCTTCGGCAGAGTTAAGCTTTCCCGCCTCAACGGCGGTTTGGGTACTCTTTGTTTTTGGAGTCGTTGTTGCGACCAGGGGCGTTGCAGCAGCAGTTGCGAGATTCTCTTTGTTTTCCTTTTTTGAAGCAGGCTTTTGAGCCGACTTTGGTTTGGGCGTTACGCCTAGATCCTTGAAGACCGCTAGAACAGCCACGTTCTTGGGATGCTGGTTAAACTCGATTGCGAACTGGTGCAGCAACGAAGCGAACTCGCTCCCTTTATTTTTTGGTATCGCCCGTTCGACCCCAGGTAACAACTTCTTTTCTGCTTCAGCTTGAGTCAGGATTTCGCAATCCACCATGACCTCTAGCGTAATCGAGTCGGCAGGAATAGCGTGTCCACCCAAAGCATTTTGGGAAACGTAATTCAGAATGAAGGGAGAAATGCCTTTCCAGGCGGTCATCTCCTCAGTTGCTTTGCTGAGATTCGCCTTCTTTAAGTCGTCGATATCGTATTGGTATCTCGCTTCAAAAAGGGACTGAAGACATCGCTTGATACGGTGCCCCGCTTGCGTTGGAAGTGGCAAGCTGACCAGTGCCTCGGCAAGTTCGATGACGGTCGTTACTCGGACTTCATTCCAGTCGAAGTAAGCTTGTTGCAGTTTCGCAAACGCTTCGTCTGCTTGTTCTGCTTTTGCATCTTCCAGGCAGCAGGCGTAGAGCAAATGTTCAAGCACGCTTCGTTCACCGGGTTCGGGAAGAGTCTTGAAATGCTTCTTGAGCGACTTGTGGAGTTGCTCGTATTTAGCGGCTCGATTACTCATGTTGTCGATTATGGATGTCTTATGTTGCTTGGGTTACAGTCTGTTACGAACTGTTTGTTTAAACTTCTTCTGAGGGAACTGGCATCTGTTCTGGCTGCGTGATCGGGCTGGCATCGGAATCCAATGGGTTTTCGCCTTCCGCTTCGCTCTTTTGTTTTTCGAGTGCAATTTGGTCGAGTATTTGAGCGACTGCAAGCGACTTTTTTACTCCCTCATCAGCAACGAAGGTGAGTTTCGGTGTGTAGCGAGTGTCGATCCGCTCCGCGATTTTGGATTGCAGAAAACCAGCAGAATTCTTTAGGCCTCGAAGACTGGTGGCTTGTTGGCTTTCGCTCCCCATAATACTTATGAGGACTTTGGCTTCACGCATATCGGGAGCCACTTCAACGCCAATGACGGTGATATTTTTGACGCGGGGGTCGCGTATTTCGGTCAAGATCGCCATTGCGACGACCTCCCGAATCGCTTCCGCTGCTTTTAATAACCTACGTGCACTCATAAAATTCTTTGGATTCAACCCGATGCGAAACCGAATGGGGTCTTCAAGGAAACGGAGCGGGCCATTTCTGGGCCCGCTTAAAACTCATTAACCAAAATGGAACTAGTGATTCGCCAATGTGTAGCTCTAGGGTTGTATTTAGCTTTTGGGTTGCAAGCGTCAGGGCGATAGCCGTTGACTCTTAGAAACACAGTCCGTTACAGCCTTGCCGCTCACCGACAGATCATTAAGTCCTCGACAACTCAAGGGTCCTTGCAACTTCCTCAATTCGGTACGCTTCCAAAACGTCGTCTACCTTGATGTCGTTGAAGCCAGCGAGCCGAATACCGCACTCGAGACCGCGTTGCACTTCCTTTGCGTCATCTTTAACTCGTTTAAGCGTATCCAAAGCATAATCGCCGATGCGTCTACCTTCGCGGTTGACTCGAATGCGACACCCACGCTCGATGACTCCTTGAGCCACGTAGCAACCAGCGATTGTGCCAACTCGCGAGACAGTAAAGACTTGCTTGACCAACGCACGACCGAGCTCGACGACTCGTTCCTCTGGCTTGAGTCTTCCTTCGATGAGCGCCTTGATGTCCAACGCCAAATTGTAAATGATGTCGTATCGACGCATTTCCACGTTCTTCGCGTCGGCCAACACCCTGGCTTGTTCATCCGGTATCACGTTGAAGCCAACGATCACCGCTTGCGATGCACTTGCCAGTGTTACGTCCGCGGCGGTAATGCCACCGACCGATCTCTGCAAAATCTTGATCTCGACCTCCGGATGGTCCAGCTTGGTCAATTCTTTTTCGATGGCTTCTAGTGAACCGCGAGCGTCGGCTCGGATGATCAAATTAAGCACCACGGTATCTTCTTTGATTCCAAGCTTGCCACTTTGAAGCAAATCTTGGAAGGTCTCAAAGGAAACTTTAGGCGATGTACCTGACAACGACTGCGACCGGACAATAACTTCACGATTCGCTGCCAGCTGTCGCGCCTGTCCAATGTCATTGAGTACATAAAATTTATCACCCGCTTCTGGCGGTTTATCTAACCCCGTGATGTTGATCGGAGTCGAGGGGCTGGCTTCGGTCCATTGTTTGTTGCGTTTCATGGTGTCATAGAGTGCCTTGATTCGTCCAAAGGAGGAACCGCAAACCACGATGTCACCAACTCGCAAAGTTCCTCTTTGAACCATCACCTTAGCGATAACTCCGCGATCAGAAGATTGTTCGCTTTCCAAACAAACCCCCTGCGCGGCCCCTTTCGGATTCGCCTTGTAATCGTGCATTTCCGCAACGGTCAAAACTGTCTCAAGCAATTCATCCATTCCCTGGCCAGTGATCGCACTGGTCGGAACCACTTCGACATCACCACCCCATGCACTTGGAGTCAAACCGTACTCGGTCATTTGCGTCATGATGCGATTGATATCTGCCCCGGGCAAATCGGCTTTGTTCGCCGCGACCACAATCGGTACCCCAGCTGCTTTCGCATGCGAAATCGCTTCTTCGGTTTGAGGCATGAT
>JBBRGW010000225.1:0-6801 GCA_038223525.1 Pirellulales bacterium | reverse complement strand
GGAACCAAAGCACCGCTGACTGCCGGCGAGAAACACGTCCTGTCTCTCGAACAGAATACAGGATGAGAAGTAAGCCGATGGCTGCCGCGAAGACGATGAAGTAGCTGCCAAAAATGGGATCGAGCGACCAGTCCATTATGCCACAGCTCGCTTCGTCTGGGCATAGAACCGACTTGACATCGTCTGCTCAGCCATGATCAACATGACGAATAGCATGAGCAAAAACGGGGACAAATCTCGACCGTAACGCCCTTCGCCGAGCGAGGACTGAACATCTTTGCGATCTTTGGCAATGCGATAGAGGTCTTTGCCGATGGCTTTATCAAGCACCGCTGGCTGGATGCGTTCCAGGGATACTTCCTTGCGATCTATGTTGACACTGAAGCCGCGATTCACCGGTCCTTGGATCCGTACGCCCTTGAGATGATACTGGCCAGGAAATCTAGTAAACGTATAGACCAATGATTCGCCATCCGACTCGACCCGCGTTTCCTCGTTCGGTGGGCTGTACAACTTATATAGTTTCGGGAACTGGCTCAGGTTATTTTCGAGAACTACTGTTTCATCGACGTAGTAGTTGAGTTGCTGTTTGTTCCAAGCTGCGAGGTAGAGGATGGAGCTTCGGAACAACTGAGCACCTGGATAGGGATCATCGGAGTAGAACAACTCGCTCCAACGCTTATCCGGAGGCGCGTCTTGAGCAGGCTCATGGTAGGGGAGCGTGAAGGTCAGAATGCGCCCTTGGTTGCGAACTTGTTCGATAACCGCAGGCAATTCGCTTCCGGTGATTTTCATCAACTCCAACGATCCATCGTCGAGCCTGTCGATTACCCAATGGCGATAGACGGCGTATCTCGACCAAGGAATATTTTCGATAGGAGTGTCAAATGGAACCCAAATCGGATGGCTTTTTATAAATGGCGCCAAGCTCTGTGAGCGATCCGTGATCGGCCGGCTGGATAGTCGCGTTACTCTTCCTGGCAATAACTTGGCAAGCGGGCTATTCATCAACAACTCCGCAGATTCGAAACCGGATGCAAGAACGATCATTAGCCCGCCCCCTTGCTTGACCCATGAATCAAGTCGGTCCACAGCATCCGCAGAAATAGTGCCTGGATTGTAAAGAACAATGCTCGAGAATCGGGTGAGGTCCATTCCTTCCAGTTCGGATGAGGTACTGAGCTTGTACATTTTTTCGATCGTCGACAGATCAGATCCGGATTCGTTGTCGGGTTGCGAATCGATTAGATAACCAACCTTTTGACCATCTTCAGCAGTATCGCATACCACCAGTGTTTGGCCATGGGTCCTCGCCTCCACTGTAAGATAGACAACATTGTCGCACTCCAGCGGATCAGGAAAGGAGAGCTTTAGTTCAGCATGATGCGTTCCTGCGGTCAAGTTTTTCATGGTCATTTGGATCGGAGTCGATCCACCAGCGGCTACTTGGACCAGTTGTCTATCCTCTGGATTTGTTTTCGTGCCTTTCTCTTGCTGAAAAGCGTCGGCTTTTTCAACGAATAATTCGACATTGAGTTGTTGTGCATTGACGCTCCCTGCGGACGCTTGCACTTCTGCATTGATCGTTATTTGCCCGCCGGGTGTAGTCGATTGTTGACTGAGTTTAAAATTGCTTAAGGACCAGTTGCGAATCTCGTCGACGGGGACGCTGACATCGATCACTTGCAATAGTATGTTCTCGCCTGCGACTCCTTTCCCTTCCTCATTTCGAGCAAGTTTGGCCGGCAAGTCGGATGCATCTGCATCGCCCCACGCGGGAGCTGAGAGATCCGTTAAGACATAAATTTCGCGGCGTTCCAATTCGCTTTTTCTCAGCTCATCGATCGAGGCACTAATGCGCTGGACCAAATTGGTCGCTTTGCCCTCGACTACCGTTCGGTCCAATTGGCGATTTGCTGACAATCTATCCTGATTGAGACGGACTCCCGAGTTAGAGTTGACGATGGCGATTTGGCTTCCGACCGGCAGTCTATCCATCAGCCATAGTGCCATTTCCTTGGCTGCTTCTAATCGGGTGACGTTATGGTACTTGTACCCCATTGTTGGAGACGTATCGATTACGACGGCTACAGAAATGGGGCCTGCGGCGTTTGGGATCGCAACACTCTGCCCGCCCGATACAGCGATTCCAAGCCATGTACCTCCGACCGTCCAAAGAGCCACAGCAACAATGGAAGAGATCGCGGTTGTTTGCCACCCGCGGCGGGATCCGTACGCCGTCAACGCGACAGCGGTTGCGAGCATCGCCAGCACCCCAAGCAGTCCCACCATCACATAGGTCGCGAACATATTGCTGTGCACTCGAGGGGACGAAAGAGCCATCGCCAGCAAGAGAACCATCAACACTCGCAATGCCAAGAGCAGCCAGCGTTTGATCGACCAACCCCGTTGTGCGGTGACAGCCGATTGGCGAACAAATCGAATGGCAGGGAACACGATCGCCTTGGGCTGACGACGTCCCAGCAGATGCAACAAAACGGGGGCGATTGCTACCAAGCCACCTAGCAATAGTGAAGCATGCAAAAATGTCATATCGTCACAACGCTCCGAGACTAAAAACGATTGCGGCGACTTAGCAAATACTCGGTGATCGCTTTATCGTACGGCATACTGGTGTCGAGTGGCACGTAATCGATCCTGCTTTCATTGAAGCCGCGTTTCAGGTCTTCTCGGAACTTGCGAATGTTCTCGCGATACTCGTGCCCCATATCGTCCGCGTTGACGCTGAGCGACTGCCCTGATTCTGGGTCCGTCAATTGAACTAGCCCTTCAAACGGAAACGAGACTTCGGCTTCATCGAGCACATGAAACACGATCACATCGTGACCAGCGTGTCGCAACATTCGAATCGAGTCGAGTGTCGGTTGCACATCCGCGAGCAAGTCGCTCATCAGCATGATGAGAGAACGATGACGAAGCATGGAGGCCAACTGCAGGATAGGAGCTCGCAGTTCCGTCTCGCCCGCTGTTTTGAGTTTGGTAAGCTGGCTCAGAATGGCAGAAAACTGCCCGCGTCGCGAACGGGGCGGAATGCTTGCCCGAATCTTTTTGTCAAAAGTGACCAAGCCGATCGGGTCTTGCTGCATCAGCATCAAGTAGGAAAGAGCCGCTGCCAAGCAAATGCAGTAGTCAAATTTGGTCAATTTCTGGCGATAGGTGTAGCCCATGGATTGGCTCAAGTCCATGACCATGTAGCCGGTGACGTTGGTTTCCGATTCAAACTTCTTGACGTAGTACTTGTCAGTTTTAGCGTACGCGAGCCAATCTATATCCTTGGGGTCGTCGCCATGTGCGTAACGGCGGTGTTCACTAAATTCGACAGAGAAGCCATGGTAGGGACTTGCGTGCATCCCTTGCAAGAAACCGCGAACGATCATTTGGGCACGGAGGTCAAGCCGTTTGATCTGCGAAGCGAGTTCGGGTTTGAGGTATTGTTCGACAGCAACCATGCACGGATTCGATTCTGAAAACTGGGCAACCAACCTTTGAAACCAGGGCGATAAACGCAGCCCTTCAACAACGTAGTTACCGAGTCCCTATTGTAACGGACCGTCAGCGTTCTGTCTTTGGACTGCCCGTTGGAATCGTACGTGGCGGACGCTACTTGTGACGACGGACCCGAAACGAAAACGCAGATACTGCCCGCGAATGAAACGAATGGACGCGAATCGAATCGCAGCTTTTTGTTTTTATTGGTGTGATTGGCGTGATTAGCGGGCAATCTAAAGTGAACTTTTTTTGAGGTCTGGGTATTGGATGCTACAGTCGCATGGGGCGATTAGCTATACTTTGAATTCTCCCTCCATCCCTTCCTTCGCCCATTGAGTCCGCTATGACGCCGCGATTCATCCTCTCCTTGGTTCTATTGCCTATTGCATTTTCGATGCACAAGCCTTGGTTGGCCGCGCAAGATGACCTTGGCGCCTATAGCGATATCGTGCTTCGAGATCAGCCCGTTGCCTATTGGGATTTTTCAGACCCTAAGTCGTCTAAGTCGATTGTCTCCTTAGCGAACACTAAACTAAAGGCAAATCTGCTTGGCAAAGTTGATTTGGGACAACAGGGTCCGCGGCCAATTACCTTCCCTCGCTTTGCTGCCGATAACACGGCTGCCGAGTTTCCCGGTGGCCAAAATTGTGTCCAAGTCGCCGACCCAGGAGAAAAGAGCCCGCTCGATTTCGATTCCGGGGATAGTATCACTCTGGAAGCGTGGGTGTTTCCGACTGCGATCGGCAACGATCAGTACATGTCGATCATTAGCAAGGGTCGAACAGGTAATGCCGGCTTTGAAAAAGAGAATCTCAATTACGCCATTCGGCTTAAAGGGAACGGCCAAGTTGCCTTGCTCAACTTTCTGTTTCGAAGCCGTAACGCCCAAGCAAAAACATCGGGAACCGATAAACAAACAGATGCACCGCAGTTCCATCGATGGACCAGCCTGATGGGATTCCCCGTCGACAGCGGCTGGCATTATATCGCAGTAACGTATTCGTTCGGTACCACAGGGAGTTTGAAAGCATACATCGACGGTCAACTGGTCGATGGAGAGTGGGACATGGAGGGGGACACAACTTCGCCTCCGTTTGTCGACAATGACCAACTTTGGATCGGGTCCGGACAGACGAATCATACGGCCGCATTCAAGGGCTGGCTCGATGAAGTGGCCATCTATCGTAAAGCGTTATCCGCACAGCAAATTGCGGAACGCTATCGCTGCGACACAACCCCCAAGAATTCATGGGTCGCAGCCAAGGATCTTCCGGACGATCGCGTTGTCGTAAAACTCTACGATGGACTCATGGACCGCACGTGGGGATTCACGCTTGAGAAACCGACGCTCGAATTTGAGTTGCCTAGCATGGCCATGACTCAGCTTCCTAAAAAATACAACGAGCGCGGCGTGATCGTGGATCGTCCGCTCCCGGTCTTGACCCAGTCGTATATCAAACGAACATTGGCCGCTGGCAAGTATTCGATTCTGTTGCGATCAAAAAATGCGACGCGATTTTGGATCGATGGAAAGCAGATCGCTTCGCAGCCGTTCTTGACGACCAATGGGGATGGTCACGAAGCGGTTCCAACTTTGCCAGATCCTCCTCGACCCAATTTGATACCGATTTCACAAGGGCATCGTGAAAATGTAGTTGAAGTTGACTTGGATGCTGGCGTGCACGTGTTTCGATTGGACGCAATTGCTGGTGGACGATCGGTGCGACCCGAGACCGGTGACCTGTGTGTTGCGATTGCATCGGAGGATGAAGACTTTCAGATTCTGAGTCCCGATGGGACCGAACCGTGGATTCCAACCGAAGGGCGTTGGAAGGAATTCTTAGCCAAAGAAGCCGGTCGCATGCAGAGTTTGAATCAACGCTTGCGTTTGGAAGCAGGCGCACAAGAACAAAAATATTGGCAAGAGCGTCACCGCATCGCTCGAGATGTCGCGTTGGCGCACACAAGTGGCGAATCAAGCTCGCTCACGATTGATCAACTATGCCTGGCTTCGTCCGGTCGCGATCGCGATGCGTTCACCGAACTCGATGACTCTGCGTTTTTGCGCCGGATCACACTGGATACGGTTGGAGTGGTGCCGACACGCAATGAACATGTGGCTTTCCTTGCGGACACTGCGCCGAATAAGCGGGCAGTCAAGATCGATCAGCTATTGGCTGACGATCGGTGGGCGGACCATTGGGTAGGTTATTGGCAAGATGTGCTCGCTGAGAATCCTGGGATCGTCAAGCCGGAGCAGAACAACACGGGACCCTTTCGCTATTGGATCCACGAGTCCTTTCTAGACAACAAACCGATGGATCGATTCGCAACCGAATTGAGCCTGATGGAGGGAAGCAGATACTACGGAGGGCTCGGAGGCTTTGCCATGGCATCACAAAATGATGCGCCGATGGCGGCCAAAGCGCAGATATTGATGAAGGCGTTTCTTGGAATGGAAATGGCGTGTGCGCGATGTCATGATTCACCAAACAGTCCCTTCAAACAAGAGGAACTCTTCTCATTGGCAGCGATGTTGCAGCGCGAGCCGTTGACGCTCCCTGTCTCAAGCACTGTTCCGCTCAATCCAGATGGTCGCAAGCCACTCATAACGATTTCGCTCAAAGCGGGGGACAAGCTCGTACCCGATTGGCATCTTGCTTCCTTTCCAAAAATCGATTTGCCCACGCATTTGGTTCGCAATGAAAAGGATTCCAGGGAGCGATTCGCGTTCATTATGACTTCGCCGACCAACCATCGATTTGCTAGAGTGCTGATGAACCGGTTATGGCATCGCTATATGGGTTGGGGGATGGTTGAGCCGGTTGACAATTGGGACGCAGCGGAATCGCTCGATCCAAAACTCCTCGACTACTTAGAGCATGAGTTTGTGATCAATGGCTATGATTTGAAGCATGCGGCTCGTTTGATTTTTAACTCACAAGTCTACCAAGCCTCGCCGCTGGCCAAAAAGGAACTTGAAGAGATCAAAGCAACTAAGAAATTACCATATGGCCCAGCGAGAAGGCGGTTAAGTGCGGAGCAAGTGATTGATTCGTTGTACTTTGTTGCTGGTAAGCCGTTGGATGTCGAACCGATGTCACTCGATCCAGAAGGGCGCCGACCACCAGAGCAGTTCTTGCATTTAGGTTTCCCTACGCGGGCTTGGCAATTTGCATCCACGTCGACCGATCGCGATAGACCCGCGTTGATGTTGCCAGCCGTGCAGCAAATTTGCGATCTGATGGTCGCGTTGGGTTGGCGTGATTCGAGGCCGACACCGCAGACACT
>JBBRGW010000224.1:0-6829 GCA_038223525.1 Pirellulales bacterium | reverse complement strand
AGGAAGCAAGTTGTCCCAATACTGCTCACACAACAACCGGCATAGACGCATACCGTCCCGAAAACCGGCGATTCCAAACTCTCGCACCAAAGCTTCAACAAGCCATGCCGCTACCCACAGGTCTTTCGAGGATCTCTCGAGCAGCTTCGATGCCTTGTCGATTACCAGTTGCCAGTTCGGAGTCCGTCTAGGGTCCGATTGGAGCAAACTCAATTCGTACTCAAGGTCCTTCTCAGTCATCAGTGAAAAACGTTGCCGAGTCCGTTCGTTGTCGAGTTCCGCCTTTCGCGTGTCGCGAACGTCGTAATAGATTTTGCTTAGGGACGAATCCTCGCGAAGGTCGATTCCAGCAGACAAATCACCAGCGATGGGTGCCAGCAAGGCATCAAAATCAATCGTGGCTGGTAGTTCCTGTGGTTCCATAGATTTCTATTTGGAATCTTCTAAACGAATATTCGATTAGGGATTAAAAAAAGGCCTTTTAGCGAATTGAACATGACCGAATACTATGCAACCAAAAATGGGGCAGATCAAGCCACAGGGTATCGAGAAACAAGACTTGCGAGCTTCTATTACCGTAGGACTGTAATCAGTCATGTAAATCCATCCGACGCAGTTGGCCAGCCAGTCGCTCAAGAATCCTCGCGTGCAATCGACTGGCCCATGATTTGCTGATACCCAACTGCGATGATGCATCTTGGAGCGTTTGCCCCTCGAAGTATACTATATTAACGAGTCGCTGTTCATCATGCGGCAGCATACTCACCAATTCTTTTAACTTATTGCTTGCCTCCCGGTGAAGCACCATCTGAGGGGCTTCTTCAGCGGTATCGACTACTTGCTCGGCAAAATTGGATTCTTCATCGGTCCCGCCGCTGGCAAGATACACAACGGCAAGCTTCTCCGTCGTCCTTGCGAACCATGCCCCATGTTGGGAGGTCGAGTCGGCGTTCATCGAGCCTTGGCACTCATTTTCCAATGTAGCCTGTGCCATTTGTTCGAAGCGTAACCGCTTATTGCGAGACCTGCTGGTCCATGTCATCTTGGCTAAGCCGTCGTAGATGGCTCCTTGGATTCGATAGTAGGCGAATGTAGAAAACTGAGTACCATGGGACGGGTCGAAATCCCGTGCTGATTCAGCTAGCCCGACTTCTCCATATGCAATCAAATCTTCGAGGTCGACCTTGACCGGCACGCTTCTTTGAATTCTGTACGCCAGCGATCGAACGAGTGCTTGCCCATCCGCGATCAACTGGTGCGGTTCGCTAAGAACAATTTCTTGGTTTTTGCTTGCTGGATTGGCATCGCTCATTTTCGAACTTCGCTTGAAAGCAATTCCCAAAATCGAATCAGATGCTGTTGTGAACGTGGGTACGTCCAAAGGGAGCCTGCAATTCGTAATGTCATTTTATGGAACATCGCCTTGTCTTGGGCCAATGTGTCAAATCGTGCTTTCAAAAAGGCGCTTACCAACTCACAGACCAACGCCAATTGCAGCGGTGTCTCTGGGGGATGAGCTCGAGCAACTTCAGACAGTGCAGCCCATTCTACTTGTGACATGCTGGAATTGCCGCCGGTCAATGTTGCCTCTAAGACCTGCGAGATGAGGCTGCTTGGAGCTGTTTGTGGTATCGTTGCTGGCGTGATCGGGTCGTGGGTGTTGGATCCCATCGATCCGGAATCATCGCTCTGTTGCTGATTGGGTTTCATGGAATTTGTATATTCAAGAGCTCACCATCTTCCAAACGAGAACGCTGACAATAAACACAATCAACAGTCCATTCAATACCGAAAGTGATTGGACCAAAGCACGGTAGCGAAATTCCTCTCGTAGGGACTGGTCCGTCCATTGCAACTCTTCCTGCATTTCTACCATCTTTGAAAGCACCGACCGAACAAACGCTTGCCTGGTTTTACCTCCACCGGTGGCAGCAAAATAACATCCTCCCAAAAACAAAGAGCGAGGTTGTTCCGCCGTCACGCTTTCAGAGAATCCAACCAACAAATCGGTCAGTTGCGTCTGCACTATAGACCGGATGCGACAAAGCATAGCAAACAGCTTGTCGTTGTTCGTCCTACTAAGGCAATCTGGTTGACGAAAGAGGTCGTAAACCCATCCTTCAAACGCACCTGCTGCATTGTTCGCTAAAGCAATCATTTGCTGTTGGCTAGGAGAAGCTTGATGATTGAAGCCCTGTCCAAATCGATTCCCCTGCGCCCTTTCGTCGCCCACTCTGCGCACCAGCTCAGAAAATCCAATCTCGTTTTCCATACCGGAAACCACTACGATCAGCGGAGCGTGCAATCCGCTTTGCTCAACGAGGGTGACTGTGTCTTGACGAATTGCCATCGCAAGCGAATTTGGCTGGTTACTGCTCACCAATTTCCAATGGACGAACGCCATCACCCCATTGATTGTGCAGTAGGGTTGCCGCGATTGCCGAGCTAGTTTGCAAACGCGAGCGAGCCTTTCGGTCTGTTGCGTCAACTCGACGCGATCCACTGATCGCATCGCATTTTGCGATTCAGAGAATTCGGATGATTGTATGACTGCCTCGCTTGTGCCTGCAATCATGGTCCCGCGTATGCCGACCGCGGGACGTGCCGCCGGCGCACCGCGATTGCGATCCGCTGGGGCATCCGCAATCATGGTTCCGCGAATCCCCAATCGGCTATTCTCGCGTTCGTCCTCCGATACTCCGATGCCACCGCCCGCAATCAACGTTTGACGAATGTTCGAAGCGCCCGATGAACGGTAGTTGGCGGCAGCCGATGCACCCTCACGCTGTGGCGCATGACATAGCGATAGGCCGCTTGCATCCAAGCAAAAAACGATCACTGCATCGCGACTTGCGTACCATCGCAGGGGAGCAGAACCGTCTGGCTTTCCGTCCACGAGCAACTCCCAACCGGATGCATTCATCAAAGTTCCCGCAGAGTTCGCATCATGAACGCCGATTGCCAGATACAAAGGAGTTGAGCCGAGATCGATTCCAGATTTAGCCAACGCATCCATCCCGGCGTTCCACGCGCCATCGATATCAGGAAAGGGCGACGACTCGACTTCAATCCAATACCGCGTCGTCCAGTAGGCGGCGATGGGAAGGCCAAACAGCAGCAAGACAATGGGAAATAAGAAACGAGGTTGAAAGCGATCCCATAGACCGCTCCAGCCTTCCCGGTAGGTCACGAAGCCCAAATAACCTGCGACGCAGAGCACCAGAAACAAACCGAGAACGCATGCGACACGAGCTGGCAAACTGAGCCCGATCAGTCTTCTAGGCAGACCTAAAAATCGGGAAGGACCAGACAACAGCCTGGTGAATGGAGAGAGCAATGTGGCAAAAAAACTCATGGTTTGATTTAGCTATCCGCCGACCTTTTCGCTGATTTCCCCGAGAAACGCCCAGTATCCAACGACGGCAGCCAAAATGATCAAAATCAATGTAAACAAAAACGTGCCGATCAAGGTAAATTTGCTTTCCAGCGCGGGCGCTCCCTCAATGGGCATCGAAGTGGCTGCTTCGCCAGCGCGGCCATGTTGCAAATTGAGAGCGCCGGCCGTCCTCCGAGTCCAATCCTCAATCGTGCTTGGGAGCTGATGCTGCTGAGCCAAAAAAGGAGAATCCGGCATCGCGTATAGCCCCCGAAATCCAAGGATGACCGCTATATAAAATACTTCCACGGCATCGCGTTGAGGCAACTGCTGCGCTAATTTGGCCCTTTCGAAAAACTCGGTGCCGGCAATGTTGGTTCGAAAAAAATGAAACTCCAGCTTGTTTTCTTGCCACCAACGTTGCCCGCCCCAGGCACGGTTTGTGAGCACGTCATCGATCCATGCGCAAAGTCCATATCGGGCTTGCTCCCAAACCATGGGCCAAGCTCCCGTTTGCAATTTGTCCTCCGCTTGACGAAGCTTGGACTGCATCTCGTGATGAAGCGATTCGGGATCGACTGCGATGTTCGTCGATGTTTCTAGCACCGACAGGATTCGGAGGAAGATGGGATCGACGGCGCTTGCAAATTGGGGAGTCATGCGTTTGTATTGGGTACCGCAAAGAGGGCAAATTCCAGAATAGCTCGCTTGTCCTGAACGAGAACTTCAAGCTTGCGCTGACCAGGCAGGCGATCCAAATTCCCTATGATACGATCCGTAAATCGAATCGCTAGACTTTGAGTCGCGAAAACATCTTTCCATGCCGGTCCCTCTCGCTTTACTTCGTAATACAACCAACCCCTCTGGCTAGGAAGCGCTCTCGGCTTTTTTTCCATAGGCTCATTGGATTTGACATCCGGCATATTGTGCTTAAATAGCAAATCGACTTGCTGCGCACTCCCCATTTTCCAGTTGAGGGTACCAGGTCGCAAGAGGTCCCTGCACGCCTGATCGTTAATGTTCTCGGCGTGCACACCGATGTACCATTGCCAATCCGAATTGAACCACTTCGGGTCCAAGCTGACTTGCATCCCACGCTCGATTCCAACAAAAAACCTTTGTTCGTAATCCAGCTTCTTTGCTGCCCCCAAGAGCTCGCCAATTTTTTTATGCAGCCATCGAAAGATTCTTGCCAAATCATCGTGATCATAGGCTGGCAACCGCGGATCAATGCGACGCGTGGGATCGAATATTGAAAGCTGCCCTACCACCCTGCAGAGTTCGCAATAGACGTCGTAGGGGTGAACCCCGGAAGCAAACGTCAATGAATGAAGAACCGCCCAAGTCTGATTGATCTGCTGTAGCATTAACAAATCGTCTAAGTCTCCCGGCTCCTGGCTCGACAAGTTCATTCCACGCTCGGACACTCGCTGCGACAACACCTCAATCTTCGCACCGACCAAATCATATATTGCTCGAACCACCCCCATCTGCAATTCAGGCCAAGCTTCTATGCAGAGTAGCGACGGGAAGTAGTCCTTGTCGATCTCTGGTACTGCTTCTTCGCTACCCGATCGACGGATCTTTGCGATCGGCAATACCTCGAAACCTTCCATATTGTCCGTGGACAAAAGCAAACGAACGTTCAAATCGACCAAATCGATCTCCTGATCCGGTCCCGCCAAGTTCTCGTCAGGCAATTCTCTTCTAAAAGCGATGTGACGCATGTCCGACGCACTGTTTTCACCAGCGTTTTTGCGACCCAATACCAACTTCGGCACCCCAAGGTAGACCGTCACTTCCGATTCTTTTTGAAAGGCCATGCGGAGATCCAGTCGCAGTGATTGTGAGACTTCGACCAAGGTCCCATCGCGCAATGCAATACGACAGGAAGTCAATTGAAACTGATAGGCTCCCAGCGCTTCGGAGCTCCACTGAATGCTTTGCAGTCCATACACGTAAGCTTGACGCCATGAGATCGCTCGCTGAAGACTCTGGCTCCAAAAACGATCCGACGCTTGGAAGTGCTGCGGTCGAAGAAACATCCCTTCGTACCAATGAACTGCAGGTTGATGCATATCCCTAAGGCTCCCCCCTTTTTCTACTATACTATCCCGGATCCAATCAAAAACTGACGAAACGCTGGTGCTTTGCGACGGCTTCAGTTTTCGAACAAACTGTCACCACGATCTAGCGTACCACAAACGGTTTGCCGCATAGCGTCAGCAACGAGACTATGACCCGAAAGCGATCGAATTTATTGGCGTTGCTGCATGATAGCCGTGAGAGTCGGTATGATATCCGTGCAAGGCGTTAACATTCTACCCCAGAGATCGAACTATCCCAGAGATCGAATTCTCATTCTTCTGCCGCGTTGGAACATCGACTTATATGTCTGCCGCAAGCAAAAAACCTTCATGGCGTGGCCAAAGCTACCAGCCCAGTTCGAAAGCCCCTAGTTTACGGAAAAAGAGATGGTTCGCTACGGTCCTGCTCGGTGCCATGTCCATTGCAATGGCTTTCCTTTTTTGGCAATGGTTTATTCTTCGCGATCCTCAAACTCATCTTTTCGCTATTGTCGTCAATCAGGGTCAAAAAAAGAGCGGTCAGCAGGATAACCTGTCTATCGCTCCCCTGCGTTTCACCCAAAAGTTTCCTAAAGCGATTGCGAACCTCGGTGCTGCAAAAAACTTTCGTCTGACCGAGGAACTTTCGCTCAGTTTGTCGACGCTAGAAGAACGCCTTGGTTTGATCTCCAAGGGAGCGCAGCGCCAAGATATCCTCCTGTGTTCCATACAAGCTCAATGCATGACGATTCAAGACGAAGCGGTCTTAATAGATGCAAATTTTTTGCTGCCCGACGGGTCGATAGATCCGCAGTCCGAAACGACCCGTGGTATTCCTATCGCCAAGTTGCTCGGCCTCTACGCGATTTTTCCAGGGACCGTCATCCTCGCGCTCGACGCAGGGGACGTGATTGCTGACAACGCAGCTCTTTGCGAACAAAATGATTTTCTACTCAAGCTCCAAGACGCTGTAAAAAGGGTCCAGAACAATCGACTATGGGTGCTGACCTCACACAGCCCAACCGAAATATCTCAAGACGATTTGGCAACAAGTCAAAGGCTTTTCGGTCGAGCGATGGTCGAGTCGCTTTTGGGTACAATTCGTATCTCCAATAGCGAGGAATGGGTGCGTCAATGGAGCGTTGATCGTCGGCTTTCGCTTGATGAATTCGCCAACTACGTCCACCGACGCGTTCAGGCGGACTCAGGCAAATCGCAGACTCCTTGGTTGCTCCGTGGTGGCGAGGGACTTGTTCGATCCGACAAAGCCGGTTGGAACGATGCGCGAACGGTGTATCTTGCAAAGCTAGACAAACTAGGGCGCGTAGAAGGACTTGCGGCATCGAAGCCGTCCGCGATCGTGACTCCGTGGGCCGGATCGGCGGCG
>JBBRGW010000223.1:0-6843 GCA_038223525.1 Pirellulales bacterium | reverse complement strand
GCACCTATCCGTTGGATGTGTTGGCAATCTGGACGCATACCCAGATCAAGTAAGCAGACCAAGCGACCAACAGAATAGTCGCAGCGCCAAAGAGGATGTGTTTTCGATCAGCCGGCATCGGTCGACAGTTCAAAGCGAGGTTCAAATGCAACGTCGAAGTCGAATTGGTCATCGAAATCCTCGCGATGGTCTGTTTTGCTTTTTCGCATTTCCTTGACGCGGATCAAGTTGTAAACAATCTCGCCGAAGTCGCCGGTCGTGTGGAGGCCCCAGCTATTTAGTACCGTCTTGGCCATGAAACCATACTGTTCCAAAGCGAATTCGCGAATCGCTTGGCACAGCTGTTGCCCCGTCAAATGATGATCTTGTTTTGTATCGGTCCCCTCATCTTTGGTTGCCGGCATTTTCATGACCTTTTGGGCATAAGCCAAGGCTTCACGGACGAATTGATAAGCCTCTAAATGATAGCGTTGGTCCTGTTGCATCAATTCAATCATGGCGAGGTGCTGTTCGTTCATGAAAACTTTCGCTTTCTGGTGTCAACTGTGAAGCTGTTTGCTGCTTTGGGCATCAATGCTCAATTCCGCGTTTTAAAATGGTCAAGCAATCACTTGCCGGAATCAACACCCTACGATTGTCCTCGGTCAGGAGCAAGAGTTGTTGGGCAAGCAATTCGACCCCTATTACTTTACCTCGTCCTTGCGAGGTCACAATCTCACTTCCGACGTTGGGGGTCTCGGCTGCTAATTCCTCGTAGGTATCATTCTCGTAGCGGAGGCAACATTTCAATCGACCACAACGGCCTGATATCTTATTTGGGTCCAAGGTTGCTTTCTGCAATTTGGCCATTCGCATCGAGACCGGTGGCATTTCGGATAAATGGGTATTGCAACAAACCGGCTTGCCGCAGTCGCCGTAGTCCGCCAACACTTTCGCTTCATCGCGCGCGCCGATTTGACGCATTTCAATCCTGGTCCTGTATTCGGATGAGAGTCGCTTGACCAGTTCCCGAAAATCAACTCTGTCTTCTGCGGAATAATAGATCATCATTTGCTCGCCGCCGAGTATTATTTCGATATCCACGAGCGACATGGGCAAGTTCATTTCCTTCATGAATTGCTTGCACTTTCCAAACTCACGCTTTTGCCTTTCCTGTATGCTCTTTTGCTCCGTTTCGTCCTCGAGCGAAGCGAGCCTCTGAATGTTGCCATTGGGAGGCGAGCTCATTTGCCCCAAAACATGATCAGTCGCTTCGCAAAGTACTTCGCCTCTTTCGAGCCCTCGATTGGTTCTCGCGACAACAATATCACCGCGGCGATGGTCCGTTCGGGAGTTCATCACATAAAGAGTGCGCATCAAACCGCATCGAACAACGTACCTGGGCATACTAGGTCAAGAGAAGAAAAGGATTGGTCAAAGATAAGGTTCAGCCAAAGCTGTCATCGAATTGTACCTTAAAATGATTTTCGTTTGGGACCGTAACGAACAAGTTCTCTGGTTGCCGACAGGAATCAGCAATTCTGTTATCCTATCTGGCATCTGCATTCGAATATTCCCTTTCGAAGCTTACCGGAATCATCAGCCACCCCAAAATCACCACGTTACTCGGAATTGCCAGATGTCGTTTCCTGCGTCGCCCGAAGACCGACCTGACCCGCTTGAAAATATGCCTGCCATGCGTGCCAGGATTCCTGAGCATGTGGCTCGGGGCGAGGTGAGTACTGGAGTGATCGTGGTCACGGGCGGCACCGAGTACGTACTGGATTTTGTCCGGAATTTGCCACGTCCAAACGTGATTGTGGCGCGTGTCGTGTTGCCGCACATGGTAATGCCTCAATTTATCGATGCCCTGGCCGCGAACGTCGAGCTGTTTCGTCAACGGTACGGTGAGTTGCCTGGTGCTCCCGCGCCTACCGTGCCGCCAAGCCTGACAAACATAGCCAGTACCGGTGTCGTTGGGGCCGCGGAGCCAGTTCGAGATCCTGGCCCGAATGCAACACCTTTAGAATCCGGAGCCGTGGATGTTTGGCCGGGTGCAGGAACAGGTACCGGACCGAGCGAAGCCCATGGATCTACTGTTGGCGGGGTCAATCCGAGCCAGGAAGGAGCCGGCGCCTCCAATCAGCCGCCCGCTTCATCCAACTCCCATCCTGCAAATACACCAGGTGGTGCCGCGAATCCAACGAATCATTTGCGGCGTCAAAATCCCCAAGAAGTCTACGATGATCTAAAGCTCCGCGATGAAATATTGAGCGGTGCATACGCAAATGCTGTCATGATCGGACATGGACCTTACGAATTCAGTTTCGATTTCATCACCAACTTCTATCCTCAATCGGCTGTTAGTTGCAGAGTGTATCTAGCTTCGGGACACATCTATCGGCTGTTGGAGTCGCTGCGGGCATCTTGGGAACAACTGAAACCCAGATTGTCTCAGGGCAGTCCACCACAGAACCCACCGCAGAACCCGCCCTCTCCGCAGACACCGAGGTGATTGAGTCATGTCGCTCCATCCTGCTCCTGACTTTCAACCTGACTCGCGCGAGATCATTCTCGCCAGTTCCTCGCCGCGACGGAGTGAATTGCTGGAACGATTTGGATACCGGTTCCGAATTTTGGAGCCTGATGCGAATGCAGAGTGCGGGATCTGCTCACGTGAAACGCCACCCGAACTGGTCGCTCGATTGGCATATCAAAAGGCGGCGAACGTCATTGATAAAATCGATTCGGGGCTCGTGTTAGCCTGTGACACGGTTGCCGAATGCGTCGCAATCATCCTTGGAAAACCGGAAGACCGAGCGCACGCAAAGCAAATGCTCCAACGTCTCAGGGGCCGCAAGCATTCGGTATACAGCGGTGTTTGCCTTTGGGACAAAGCCACCGCGAATCGTTCTATTCGAGTGGACGTGTCACACCTGTGGATGGAACCTATCTCCGATGCGGAGTTAGAAGCCTTCTTGGACACCGAACAATGGGTCGGAAAAGCAGGCGCATTTGGATTTCAAGATGGCCCCAATTGGATTCGGCTCGACTCCGGCTCAGAATCCAATGTCGTTGGCTTGCCAATGGAAATGCTGCAAGTGATGTTGGCCGAATTTAAGCCTATTCACTCCCTAAAAGATGCTTCTTGAAAAAATCGGTCATCAATTGGTATTGGTGATACGATTGGTCTGGATCCACAATGCCGTGTCGATTGTTAGGGTAGACCATCAAGTCGAATTTCTTGTTCGCTTTCTGCAAAGCGTGAACCAACTGCATTGTGTTTGCCATATGCACATTATCATCGATCTCTCCATGGATCAGCATCATTCGCCCGTGCAGATTCTTGGCTGCCGTGACGACAGAACTGGATTTGTATCCTTCCGGGTTCGCTTGTGGCGTGTCCATAAAACGCTCTGTATAAACGGAATCGTAGTTGTTCCAGTCGGTAACCGGCGCGCCTGAGATCCCTGCTCGAAAAAGTTGTGTGTGAGTCATCGCATACGCAGTAAAATAGCCGCCATAACTCCAGCCCCACAATCCAATGCGGTCCGGATCGACCCACGGTTGCTGCTTTAGCCAGCCGACCGCATCTTCCAAATCCCGAAGTTCGACCTCGGATAGGTTTTTGTAGATCTTCCAAGTGTCCGAGTTCCCTTTGCCAAGCGCTGAACGGTTATCGCAAAAAAGAACGCATATCCCCTGTTCGGCCAAGTAACGATGCCATAAGTCACTTCGGTGCATCCAGTTGTTTTCCACCGTAGGAGAGGCAGGCCCACCATATACGTGAATCAATACAGGCAATTTTGCTTTCTGGATGCGACTGGAAATGTCCGATGGCTTGTAAATCAGGGAGTGCAATTCCGCTCCATCTCTGGCCGCAATTTTGAAAATGCTTACGTCGGAAGCTTTGACATAGTCCATTCGATCGCTTCGGAAACCGCCGACGAATCGCAGCTTACTGCCGTCTTGATGACGCAACCATAGTTGAGATGGCGTTTGCAACTCGCTGTAAGAATCGAAGTAATAATTGCCGCCGGGGTGAACACTGACTCGATGCGTACCTGTCGCTTCACCGACGGACTCCAACTGGTTCGTGGTCAAATCGAGCTTGAGCACATCGGTATCGACCGGTGAGGACCTATGTCCCAAGAGCACAGCTTGCTTTCCATCCTCCGAAACCCATTCGATGCTTTTGACATCCCATTCGCCCTTTGTTACTTGGCTGCTTTTTCCATCTATGCCAAAACGCAGTACGTGTCGACGGCCGCCGATGGAATCGCTTAGCCAAAGAAAACTACCGTCGGGTAGCCAACGCGGTTCGGCGATGACGTTGACCCAGGCGGGCGAAGTTTCCTGAACCAACTTTTTGATTTTCTTTGAAGACGTATCAAAAGAGCAAACGTCGAGTTTGCTTTGGATGCGGTTCTGAACTTGAAAGACCAGTTCGTTGGCTGGGGATGGTCTCCAACCGACGCGGACCACCAATCGGTCCTCTGCAGGATAGTCTCCGAGTGGGACTTCATCGGCTTTCCCGGACGCCACGTTGACGATGTGGAGGGAAACGGTCGGGTTGGGTTGTCCGCTCTTGGGGTATCGAGTCTCCTCTATGGTTTGGGCGAAAGAGAGTGAGTTGTCGATGCGAAAGCGCGGGACGGGAGTTTCATCAAGCCTCAGGTAAGCAATCATCGAACCGTCAGGGCTCCACCAATATCCTTTAAACTTTCCTCGGCCGTAGATTTCTTCTTGATAGACCCAATCCAATTTTCCGTTCAGAACTTCTCCATCGGTATCGTGAGTGAGTTTTCTGACCTCGGTGCTTTCGCAATCAGCGACCCAAAGATTGTTCTTGTGAACAAAAGCGACATGCTTGGCTGTGGGGCTCAGTTCGACCAGCTCTTTTTCTTGCTCGGGTGAATGTGTTACTTGGCGAACCGTGTCGTGTGGTGTGCCCGCACCGCTGTTGCTTCCAGCATGAAACGCAAAGATATCGCCTCGGTGCTCGATCAGCGCCGTTTCAAACTTCGAATCGAAGCGATCCAGATTTTGCCCAATCTTCGATGCTTGTGATTCGTCAAACGCATCGAGCTTGGCCAATGCATCGGCCAAGCGTTTCGGGCGATCAAATGGTTGCATGGCACCGGATTGGCACTCGACGGAATGCCAGCGGCCGTTGTGCTCAATGAGATAGGACTCTTGATCGGGAATCCATTTCGGTGGCACAACTGGGACGCTGCTGAAGAGCACCTTCTTGTTCGGGTCGTAGATCTTCTCAAGCGTAAGCGACTCCTGTGCCATGCTAGTAGTGGGCGATTCTAGTAATCCTAGAGGCTTCATCGGCCCGGGCAATGCGAGTTTGCCCTCAAGGCGAAGTACAGGATAGACCGAGTCGACTTGCAAACCGGGATCAAAGAAATTCCAAACAGCCAACGAATCGTCCGAATGCGGCTCCAGCAAATAGGTTGCTAGTATTCCCAGTGGCTGTCGCGTGGAAACAATCCATCCAGGTATGGCTGGCCATTGGCTCGCTTCGGATGCTACGGAAACCTTGCGGATGCTGTGGCTTTGGAACGGTGGAAGGTCTGTTTTGGACGTGATGCGGTATTGCGATATTTTTGCCGGTTGGATTGTTTTGGCGTTGGACGCATCGAGCCAAGTCATTTGAATGCCGTGCATTCGAAGGCGACTTGCGGCCCATGCGTTTTCGGCTGGGACGAAGTAGTAGTCGGGTGCATCGACGGCCAAGGTGGAGGCGCCAACGTTGACCAACTGCACCTCGAAATCCGTCGCCACGATTTCGGTTTTGCGCTTGCGATCCTTAGGGGCTGGAAAGCCTTTGGGTTCTGCAGTGGTCGCGTTCTTGTGATCGTTGTCAACTTCGGCAACTGCATCGGTAGCCTTGAGGTCGCTTTTGGTTTTTGCCCACGAATAGCCTTTTGCAACGGCGGGCTTTTCGTCCGCAACTACTTTGCCTTGCAATGCGACATTCTTGGGTGGCTCGCTTTGCGAAACATTGAGCAACGGTTGAAGCTGCGCTGCATTTCCTGTGATTTCTTTCAAACAAGCGTCGACGAAAAGGTAGCTGGCATCAATTCGACGTTGGTAGCTGGCATAAGAATAGGATTCGACCAGTATGCCCATTTTCCCGCGCAGCCCCATGTATTCCGTGCTGTAGCGAGGTTCGTGTCCGAACGAATCCCATCTCCGTTGGTCGCGGCTGAAGTTGCCGTAGTAGAACATCGGGAATCCTTGTGCAGCCATGTCATTCGTGATCTTAGGAAGCATCTCATTGCGCATCCATTGGACCAAGGGCTGATTGGCGGCGGGATTATGCGGAACGTCGTAGGTGAGGTCGTACTGATGAAGCGAGCCATTGGTCGTGTGGCAATCGAGCAGGACGTCCGCGTCCCAAGTGTCGAGCATTCGAACGAGCGCTCTGACCTCGGGCGAATCGAGTTTGATAAAGTCCCGATTGAGATCGAGCCCAACTGCATTCTCGCGGGTCCCCATTCCGCGAGCGGGACCTTCCTGGCCGGGCCGATGGAGCGTTCCAACGCGACTGTTGCCATCGGCGTTGAAGTTTGGGATGAAGACCAGAACGGCTTGCTCGAGGAACCTAGGGGTTGCATCGGCCAAGATGTCGCGCGCCAAGGCCAGAAGAGCTTCCTTGCTATCGCATTCTCCGCTATGAATCCCTCCGAATACAACGATTAGAAGTCTTTCGTCAGCCTTGGGCAGCGGCAGTTTGGGGCTAGGCTCCTTGGCGATGATGAGAGCTTGGATCGCTCGACCTTCGGTGGTGGCACCTATTTTGGATTGGGATGCGTAGGGGCTGGCATCGTCGAGTTTCTGCAAGAAGTCGAG
>JBBRGW010000222.1:0-6851 GCA_038223525.1 Pirellulales bacterium | reverse complement strand
TGGATTATTTTGCTTTATGGCTACAATGGGCGAGGGCGAGCCTGCCGGGCTACAACCCTGTATCCCGAGGGTGGATCCACGCGACCGCTACGAATTAGCCCGAAAACCTAACGATCCGCAGCACAAGGCATGCGGGATTCGACTCCCCTGCCTTTTGATTTCAATTTGCCTCGCCTGCAACCAGCCGTTGCTACGATTACAATAAACCGCCCAAACTGAAAGCTTTCAACTTCAATTCTATGCGGGCAAGATATTGACTTCGCTCTCTTCCAGACAACCCAAGGTTCTCAATCAAGCGTTCCTCGACTTCAGCGACGGCACACTCATTCTGGATAAATGGTCAACCGAAGCGGTGGTTCGCGTTTTTGGTGAACGCATCTGGACGTGGGACCATCGTGCTGAGGTTTGGCGAGCAGACGCGATTCAGTATCCAGCCATTCGAAATATTTTAAAGCGCAATTCCTATGGTACGCTCGATCGGGTTCCACAATGGCAGTCGGTCGTTTGGTCCAACGTAAATCTTCCTACACCTAGAAAAGAACAAGTCGATGCGGTCAAAGCGTGGGAGGAGTCCGGCAGTGGGGTGGTGGTGATGCCTACAGGCACGGGCAAAACCGAAGTCGCTTTGCGGATCTTAGCCAATCAAGCTTGCAGTGCACTCATCGTTTCGCCCATTCGCGATCTCATGTACCAATGGCACAAGCGGATTCTCGGAGCTCTTGGATATGATTCCGGTATCCTTGGTGACAACACTTATAATGTGAAACCGGTGTCGGTCACGACATTCGATAGCGCATGCATTCATATGCATAAGCTTGGCAATCGATTTCAAATGATCATCTTTGACGAATGCCATCATCTACCTGGGCCTATTCGGAGCGATGCCGCGAGGATGTGCATTGCTCCCAAGCGATTGGGGCTCACCGCAACATTGGAGCGAAGCGACGGACAACACGCTAAGCTTGATCAGCTCATTGGCCCATTGGTCTATCGTCTTGAGATCAACGCGGTACGAGGTACTTCGCTTGCAGAGTTCGAAATCTTTCGCATTCCTGTTCATCTCAGTTCGCAGGAACGCTTTCGCTATGACCAATTGTCCGAAGTGGTCTCAAGCTACGTCTATGAACGGCGACAGGAGGACTCCGATTTCTCATGGAAGTCACTTTGCGCAGAAACGAATAGCAACGTACAAGCGGGAATGGTGATGCGGGCTTACCGCGAAAAGAAGTCGATAGAGGACCGAGCCGAAGAAAAACTGCGAGTGCTGGAGGATTTGTTTCGTTTGCACCAAGGGACTCCTATGCTCATTTTCGCAGGCTCCAATGCGATGGCCCGCGACGTCTCACGGCGGTTTCTAATCCCGTGTTTGCTGAACCACTGCGGCAAGGCTGAGCGAATCGATTACCTCGATGGGTTGCGAGACGGCATCTATCCTGCGATCGTTGCCAACCAAGTACTTGACGAAGGGGTCGATTTGCCAGAGGTCAAGATTGCAGTTGTTATCGGTGGCCTCGCTTCAACGCGCCAAGCCAAACAGCGATTGGGCAGAATTCTGAGGCGTAGAGGCGAGGAGCGTGCCATTCTTTACGAGGTAGTTGCCAAAGACACGAACGATACGGGGCGCTCTCGAAAGCGGAGGAAGAGTGATGCTTACACGGGAACTCGCAATCGCAACGTTTGATAATGGCGTTTTGCTGCCGGACCGACTGAATCGCAAGACCGACGCCGTGTATCTTGGCTTTGCAGATCGAATCCTCGAAATCTATCGCGGAGGCCAAGGGCGAACCCGCCGCTCGTTGCACCAAGCGGTGCATCGTATTTTTGCGGAACAAGTGGATTGCCCGGAGCGAAGGATACAAGCGTTTTGCAAACTGCTCGACGACGAGTCCGAATTCCCTAATGGGGATCGAAGGACGGTCATTCAGTTGAGACAATCGGTCTTTCGGGCAGCGGCCAAGCATCATCCGTTGGTCGTCGAATGCGATGCGCTCTTTGAAAGCAACGAGTCGGAAATCAAGCGTCAAATTGCGGCAGACCATGGAATGGATTGGCCCGAACTGCATGATCGACTCTTCTCGGACTTGATCGAAAATCAAGTGCTCAAGAAATTCAATGGCTACAAAGACGGTTTAGCGCTGCTGTCTCGTTACAATGTTGCGCAAACCCAGGCAGTATTGTTTGATGCGGTGAAGATTTCGATCAAAGCAAAGGGGGACTACAAGCAAATTTTGAGATATGCTAAGTTGGCTCGGCTGATGATTCGAATCACAAAGCGGCAGGATTACTATTTCTTTGAGTTCGACGGCCCAGCCTCCGTGTTGCGAAGTACTCATCGCTATGGCGTAGCGATGGCTCGATTCCTGCCGGGGTTGCTCGCTTGTCGAGGCTGGAAAATGCGAGCTACGCTTCGATCGATACGGTTCCGTGCTCCGATTCGATTTGAATTGGACGACGCTTGTGGGCTTGTTAGCGGTGCCGAGGCATCGAATGCGTTCGACTCGAGCATCGAGGAATCTTTTGCAAAGGAATGGAGCAAGCATCCGCAACCCGATTGGAGCTTGGAACGCGAGACCGAGATTTTGCATCGAGGTCAAAAAGTTTTCTTTCCGGACTTTGTCTTTGTGCATCGCAATGGTATGCGCGTCATGATGGAGATCGTGGGCTTTTGGACCCCCGAGTACCTAAAACACAAAGCCGATGTCCTGCGGGGTTTTCGAGACCAACCCATCTTTTTAGCGATCGCACAAGCGAGGAAGAACGACACCATCCCATTGTTCGAGAATCCAAAGATCTACTACAAGGATCGAATCAAAATCGCTGCCGTGATGGAAATGTTGAATAAGTTCCTGGCATGCTGACGCCTTGGCGGTCTTTCACCAAGCATTAAGGCCTACGCGGAATGAAAGGTGCATAAACACAGTTCTTGCGATCGTTTTGGGTTTCGTCGGACGCTAGCTGCGTCTGCCACGGGAAGGTTAAACCTTTTGGCTTCTAATCTTTGTCCCGGTAGTTGTGAAATTCTGAAATTTCCGAGAAAATACCTAGGTTAGAACGAGCGTTGACCTAACGTGTCAATTGCCAATGGCCTAATTAGGAAAGCGAGTCCGCTAGCATTTTTTTAGGTTAGGGACTGTGCAAGGAGGTAATTTTACTGTGGCTATGACTAAGATTCCATTTCGTCAGCGGCGGCCGCTTTTTGCGCAGTCGCAATCTATCCAGGCTCACTACCTCGGCTGGTCTCGCCCCATTTTGCATGCGGCTTGCGATTTCCTGCAACAGCAGTACATGCGGGGCAACAAATGGGACATGGACCAGTGCTTGTTGGTTTTGCCTGGTGGGTTCGCGGGTAGACGTTTGACACAGCTCATGGCGACCCGAGCAAGTGAGCAATCGCTCGTTCTCCGACCCCCGGAACTACTCACGATCGGGACGTTGCCCGAGAAACTCTATTCCGCAAAGCTGCCTTTTGCTTCCGACTTGGAACAAGTGCTGGCTTGGACAAAAGTGCTTCGCACCGCGGATCACGAAATGCTCAAGCCGCTGCTGTTTGAAGTTCCTGACTCAGCCGAGCTACGACCTTGGATGGATTTGGCGAGAATTCTGAGCACGTTGCACCGCGAACTTTCGTCGGATCTGGTCGATTTTGAAGATGTCGTTAGCGAACTGAAAGGATCCCCCGAGGAAGCTCGCTGGCAAGTCCTTTCGAAGCTTCAACGGGCCTACCTCGACGAGCTTCATACCGCGGGCCTTTGGGATGTTCAATCTGCGCGTCGGTTTGCTATCGACAACAACGAAGTCCGTACGGATTGCGAGATTATTTTGGTCGGCGCAGTGGATTTGAATCGGGCCCAACGCAGATTCCTCGGGGCCGTTTCGGATAGTGTGAGAGTTCTCATCGGAGCGCCGGAATCGTACTCGGCAGGCTTTGATCAAGATGGAACGTTGCTCCCCGACTATTGGCAAGACATCGAAGTCCCAATCGACGAAGAGCAACTGCACGTACGTTCGAGCGCCAACGACGCAGCAAATGAACTCGCCAGCCAGTTAGCCAATCTTGGCAATGCCTACTCGGTCCAAGACATCACCGTTGGAATCCCAGACCCACAAATCGTTCCAGCCCTGCAAGAGTCATTGGCGCGAAGTGGCATCGCGCTTCGCTATGGTCCGGGGACTTCCGTTTCGCAGTCACCACCGATGCAAGTCATCGAGCTGATCGGTGACTACTTGATCGATGGCTCTATCGATGTTTTTAGCGAACTCGTACGAGCACCTGCAATTCATGATTGGCTGATTCGAACTTCCGTGGACGAAACAGGCACGAGCCTATTGCCTCGCGACTTCTTGGCTCGTTTGGATGAGTATCAGCAATCGACGCTCCTACGCAGTGTGAACGTCCCGGAATGGCCCGAAGGAAAAGGGCAGGAGATTTTCCTCGCAGTTCTAAGCAAGCTAGACGCGTGGCTTAAGCCTCTGCGAATGGTACATGCGAAATTGACGGAATGGGCAGCCCCGCTCCGGCAAGTTGTCAAATCGTTGTACGATGGGGTCCAAGTCGATCGCAACGATCTTGCAGGCAATCTTGCACTACGGGCTTGCGGGGACATCAATCTCGCGTTGGCAAAACTCGCAGAGCTACCCTCCAACCTTGACGCGGAAGTGACGTTTCAAGAAACGATGGCTTGGCTGCAAAGCCAGCTCGAGACGGTCTCCGTGCCTCCTCCGCAAGACGAGACCGCCGTCGAAATGCTTGGGTGGTTGGAGTTGACACTCGACGACACACCGGTGCTCATGCTTACAGGGATGCATGATGGTATCGTGCCCGAGAGTGTCAACGGCGATGCCTTTCTTCCGAACCAATTGCGGTCGGAATTGGGACTCATGGACAACGCTTGCCGCTATGCTCGCGATTGCTATGCCATGTTGGCTATGTTGCATACCCGCGAACGACTCGACTTTGTCTTGAATCACCTCAGCCTCGATGGGGACCCTCAGACTCCCAGCCGATTGCTGTTGGCCGTTCCAGCGGATCTGTTGGCGAGGCGAGTCAAACTGCTGCTATCCCCTAAAGAGACACCCGAGGAGCAACTCGTTGCGGACTCGTGGATTCCACGCGAAGGCCAATCGAATATACCGATTCCAATTCCGGACGCAACGAAGTTTGTCCGCGATATGGCGGTGACGGATTTCAAGAAATACGATCAATGCCCATATCGATTTTATTTGAATCGAGTTGAAAAGGTACGCGCTTTTGAACACGACCGTTTGGAGCTGGATGGTGGTGGCTTTGGGGATCTATTGCATTTGTGTTTAGAGGGGCTCATCGACTCACCTGTGGCCGCGTCGACAGATGCCAACGCGACCGCGGATTGGCTTACCGAGAATCTCAAAGCCATTGCAAGAAAGCGGTTCGGCGTCAATCCGACCCCTGCTTTACAGATCCAGTTAGAACAAGCGGTCCGCCGACTGGAGGCGTTCGCAGTGCATCAAGCGGCCCAAGTCGCTGCGGGCTGGCGCATCAAGTACATCGAGCATAAAGTTGAAAAGTCCGATGGCATCACGCTCGATGTCGGTGGACAGTCGATGATCGTGCATGGCCGTATCGATCGAATTGACTACCATCCGCGCGAAGGCCGATTCGCAGTTTGGGACTATAAAACAGGTGATCAAGCAGGCAAGCCGAAAGAAGCCCACTTAAAGCCAAACGGGACTTGGACGGATTGGCAGTTGCCACTCTATGGCCTGTTGATCAAGACGCTCAAAATCGAAGATCTCACCAAGGTAAGTTTCGGATACATCCTGCTCCCTAAGAATCCTGCCGAAACTCAGTTCATCACTGCCGATTTCGACGCGAAGCAGCATGAGCTAGCGATCGCGTCAGCCAAGGTGATCGCAGGCAAGGTGATGGCAGGCGAGTTTTGGCCACCCAAGTACAAAGGGATTTCCAATTTCGATGAATGCAATGCGATCACTCAGTTTCCTGTCGTGCGACGATGGGACGATACGGTCGCCAAGCAAGAGTCTGAATCCAAACGCCTGCGCGAGTCGGTCGCAAACATCCACCCGCTCCCAGATCTCGATTGGAATTCCAAACAGGATCTCGAACGCGATAAGGCCGAGCTCGACGATACCGAAGTGGCCAATAAGTTGCGACTGGACGTTGCTCATAGTGAAAGCAACGCCAAACGCCATTCGAACGAAGATCGTCCACCGAATAAATTGCAACTCGATGTGCATCTCGCGAAAGGACAGGCAGACAAAGATTGGTTCTCGCCACAGATGATCCTGGCCTCGGCGGGTACTGGTAAAACTTATAACTTGGCTTCACGAGCGTTACGATTACTCTTCACGGATCAAGCGCTCGATTCCATTCTTGCAACGACGTTTACTCGAAAAGCGGCAGGTGAAATCCTGCATCGCATTCTGTCTTGGTTGGCCGATGCTGTCGAGAACGAGGAGGGTTTCGTTCGCTTGGTAGGTGTTTTGAACCCGCTCGAAATCACGCGCGATACGGTGCGCTACCAACTTGGGCGCCTCTGCTCCCATCTCCACCGATTCCGCGTCAGCACACTCGATAGCTTCTACTCGCAACTCGCACGCTCGTTTGCTTTAGAACTGAAATTGCCCCCTGGCTGGACACTTTCCGATCCCTTTCAAACAGACCAACTGCAGCGTGAAGCGATCAGTCGAATGTTTGACACCATGGATCGATCGGCCTTGAAATCATTGGTGTCACAACTTTCCAAAGGAGAAGCAACTCGAAGCATCCGGCGCGAAATTGAAAACGTGGTTTCGACTGGTTATGACCTTTTCCGAAAGACCACCGAAGAGGCTTGGAATCAATTAACGGTGCC
>JBBRGW010000221.1:0-6894 GCA_038223525.1 Pirellulales bacterium | reverse complement strand
CGTCGAGGGGATTGAATGGATTCTGGTTGTAGACTCCGATCAGAACGCTTGCGGGAGCCGATGCGGCTTGCTCGGCATCGATCACGCGATATTGCAACACCAAAGACGATCGAAAAGTGGCACTCGGAACAAATCGAATGACATTGCTGGAAATGATATCGACTTGCCCCAAGACAGGATCGAAAGCGGATAGTATTTCGATGGTAGAACCGCTGTTTGCTCCATCAGGATCGCTATCGTTGCGAGTCACGTCGACAAGGGTTTGACCACTAAAACCAGCGTAAGCCTCGTCATCGCGGGCGATCGGTTTTCCGTTGATGTGGAGCGAAACCGCAGCCCAATTCGAATAGAGTCCGCGTGCGTCTGAGACTCGGTACTGAAAACCGTCCGCTCCAAAATAAGCTGGCTCCGGTACCCAGTCTACCGTTCCATCGTTTTGCAACGTGAGCACCGCATGTGTTGGCCCATTGCGGAATTGCACCGAAATTCGATTGAACTGGGACCCGACGTCTTTATCATTGCTGAGTAGATCAAGGATCTTTCGTTCTCCTTGTGTCAAGTCAAACTGATCGGGGTTTGCGATCGGTGAATCATCGTCGATGATGTCGACATCTGTCTCACTATAGTCTGGCAGCAGAACACCACCTGTCCCGTTGGAAAGAATCACTTCAAAGCTTTCGTCGGGCTCATCGACTGTATCACCAAGAATCTGATAGTCGATTTTCTTGTGCATTTCGCCCGGTTCGAAGATGAGCGTACCCGATCGAGCAACGTAGTCAGAACCTGGGGTGGCTGTTCCGTTAGCTGACATAAAGTCGATGGTGATTTGGCTATCGCTCGGATTCGATAAACGGACGTCTACTTGGGCGATCGTGGAGCCTGAGTTCCCTTCGAACACGCTAGCGCCCGTGATGGTCACCAATGCGATGTCATCGTCCAGGATAGTGATTATGGAGAGATCGTCTCCAACGGAGACGTTGGTTGGGTTGGTGAGCAGAACTCGAATCGTCTCGTTCGGTTCGTCGCGTAGGTCACCAACAATAGAAACTTGGAAGCTCTGGACTGTTTGTCCAGGTTGAAATGTGATAGTGCCGAATGTATCGATATAGTCCTTGATGTTCGATGTAGAAGTCGCAGTCCCATTCTCGGTGCGATAGTCGACCGTAATGATCTGTCCGCTTGGAGCCGACAACTGGGCATAGAGATTCACCGTACCCGTGTTGTAGTCCATCTCGGGGACGCTGACATCACTCACGGCAAGCGACGGAATCGCATCGTCGTTGAGAATAGTACCTTGACCAAGACTATCCCCGATCGCGCCTCCGACGGAGTTGGACAAGCTGACGAACAACGTTTCGTTTGCTTCGCTTCGCAGATCACCGATAATGCTGACCGAGACCGTCTTTTGTGTCTCACCGGGCGCGAATGTCAGCTTTCCACTCGCAAGTTGGTAGTCCCCGTCGCTTTGCTTTGCGGTCCCGTCAGTAGTGGCGAAATCGATGGTGACGATTTGGCTGCTTGGCGTGGACAAGTTCACCGTAAAGTCCAGTAGTTTGGTCCCACTATCCCCTTCGACGATCGATGTATCGTTGATGCTAAAGATCAAAGCATCGTCATTCCGGATCGTACCTGTTGCAATTGCATCGCCCAGAATCGCCCCGTCGCTGGAATCGAGTTTGGTAACGAACGTTTCGTCAGGCTCATTGACGTTATCACCGTTGACTGCAACCTGAATTGTTTGCGTCAACTGACCGGGCGCAAAGTGGAGCCTGCCTGAGCTAGAACGGTAATCACCCTCGACAACTTTCGCGGTACCGTCTTCTGTAGAGTAGTTGACGTAAACATCGCGTCCGCTGACTGCCGAAAGCTCGACATGGAATAGAAACAGGGAAGTACCTAGCAACCCTTCGTTTGCGGAATAATCAGCAATCGAAACGCTGGGCATCGCATCGTTGTCGACGATGGTCCCGATCCCCTTGCCATTCGAAATGAACGCGTTAACAGGCTGACTCAAATCGACGGCAAACGTCTCGTCGAGTTCATCCAAATCATCTTCCAGGGTACGGATTGGTACAGCAAGCGAAACGATTCCGGGAGCGAAAGTGAGCGTACCACTTTTTGCAACATAGTCACTCGGCCCCGCAGTTGCATCAGAAGTGCTGTACGCGACCGTAATGGGTTGCGAGCTTGCATTGGACAGCAAGACCGTGAACGACTGACTCGCTCCTTCGGCAAAGGTTTGATTGTTGATCGAGACCGATGGGACCCCGTCATCGTTGATAATCGTTCCGACACCTAGGTTGTCGTCGAGTGTTGCGTTGGTACTGGATAGAAGTCGAACTTGAAAAGTCTCATTGTTTTCGAAGGTGGTATCTCCGATAATTTGAACGTTAACCAGCCTACTGGTCTCGCTCGGCGCGAAAGTCACGCTTCCACTCCAAGCAACGAAGTCTCTCGTCACAGAGAGCATACTAGATGCGGTGACATCTAGAGTTGCTCCCTGGACTGTGACAGCGCGTCCACTTGGTGCGGACAAGCTGATCACGAATGACAATAGAGTAAAGGGGCTACTGCCGCTGTTCCCTTCGCTTGCTGCTGCATCGCTGATCGAGAGCGTCGGAATTGCATCGTCATCATTGATCGTCACGATGGCTTGGCTCTTGAGAAATACCGCATTGGAGGGAGTATCGAGATTCACGTAGAACACTTCCTGAGTTTCATTCAATGCATCCGGAGTGATGGCGACGGTAATCGTTTGCGACATGACTCCTGGATTGAATGTCAGCGTTCCTGAGCCGGCGGTGTAGTCGGCTCCTTGGAATGCGGTCCCCCCTTGAGTAGCCCAATGTACCGAGATCGCTTGGGTCCTGGGGTAGTTTAGGGACACCACCAATGTTGCGGTTGTCGTCCCACCCGTTCCTTCGGCAACAACCACATCGCCGATGGACATTCGCGGAGTTTGTCCCAGAGCAAACAAGCTCCCGTTTTGGATTCCAAATAGCGAACCATCGACACCGATTACGGTGGGAGTGTATGGCTGACCGATGCCACTGGTAAGGGCTACCGGTTCCGTCAGTGTATTGGTCGGCAGGTACCATCGATAAAATTTTCCGTCGGAACTGTTGACGATGACGCTGCTCGTCGCTGGGTCAACAGCACCGTAATTGATACACCATTCGCGGACGGCGGTCGCGACATTAGGATAGTCCCAATCCGGAGTTGGCCCCAGTTTGTATAGAACCCGTTTCATGACAAGTGTGTTTTGTTGCGGGTTGTGGTACTCCACCTCGGCAGCATTCGGATCGAGGATAGCAATTCCATTGGAGCCATCTCCCCCTTCGTTGCCCCCATTTGAAAAATAATAGTTGTTGTATTTCGTGAATATCAGATAAGCAGAGGTTCCGGTGTACTGCGAACCAAGCATCGAGGCGGGCACGATCGAGGGAGTCGTATCCCAGCCGAAACCTCCTGGCGTGTATTTGGTTTGAAGATCACCCGAGAACTGCAGCATCCAACCTCGCGAGCCATTGTACGGATTGCCGAACACACCCAAGAACACGCGTCCGTCCGGCGCGACCATCGGCGATGACGTGCTGATGTTGAGGATCGCCGCATCGGCACCGCGTGGATCTTTGAGCACACCGGAGTTGTATTTGGTTGCAAGCGTATTCGTATCGAGCCCCAGCAGACGACCGTGATAGACCCAGTCACCGGATTCCTTTACGACGATGTAGAGCGTTCTGCCATCGTTGCTTATCGCTGGCGCAGCATTCTGTTGCACGGATCCAATCTGAGCGTCTGCCCCTCCGGCTGCTTGAAAAGCCGAAACCCAACTTCCAGCCGCCTGGCTAATGGTTCCATTGGATGCGATACGAGCGATGCCGCTAACAAGTCCAGTTGGAGTTGTGCCAGTCACACGGAATCCAAAGTAGATGTTGCCCGCATTGTCGGCGGTAAGCGGCGTCTCAATGAAGACATTGTTGTCATAGGCCGATTGATTTGCTTGGTAGTGAGAGAGACTTCCAAAAAAGGCCAGTTGAGCAACGGTCCCTGTAGCGGAGTCAGGGTTGTCGCGATAAAAAATCGTCCCACCTTTGCCTGCGAAGTAAACGCGGTTCGTTGCGGTCGCAAGCACCGGTTGATTCAATGGGTACCACGAATACGATGCAGGAACAAAGGGAGTCGCGATATCCCAGATCAACGCACCATCGACTCCGTTGCGAGCGACGATGTGATAGTCGGGTGTGTTTTCCGCTTGAGTGTTTCCCGTCTTGTATGGATAGATGACGGTGTTGTTGAGCGTAATGAGTGGACCACCGTAGTGTGCAGCCCGAGACGTTGGAAAGTTATCTACCTTAGTCGACCAATGCACCGACTCTAAAGCCTGAGAAGGAACTGAAGAAATGGAGGTATGCTGAGCATTACCTCCGAAGCTCGACCAAGCACTAGCAGCCAATGCTAGCCGACTTTCAAGCTTTTCAAAGCGAGGGACAAACGAACGGAGTTTGCGATTGCGACGAGGAAAAAGAGCCATGCAAGCGAGCCCATACTGTTTAAACAGAAAAGAAAAGTTCATGGGGCGCTCATCATCCAACGATTTTGTGTACGACATGCCCTTTGACATCTGTCAGACGCATGTCCCGTCCCCCAAAACGGAATGTCGAGCGGGTGTGGTCCACTCCGAGCAAATGCAACATGGTCGCATGCAAATCATGCATCTCAGTGCGATCCTCAATCGCTTTGTATCCCCACTCATCGGTCGCACCATAGGTAGTCCCGGCTTTAACGCCGCCGCCTGCAAGCCAAGTGGTGAATCCAAAAGGATTGTGATCGCGACCGTTGGCTCCCTGCGCGAATGGCGTTCGGCCAAATTCACCCGACCAGACGACCAACGTTTGATCCAGGAGTCCTCGTTGCTTGAGATCCTTGAGCAAAGCAGCAATCGGTTGGTCCACTGCGCGGGCATTGTTCTCATGCCCCTCTTTCAAATTGGAATGCTGATCCCAACGATCACCGCTGACACTCGGACACGTAAGCTCGATAAATCGAACACCGCGTTCGACCAACCGGCGAGCCATCAAACACTCTGCAGCAAAGATACGAGTCGGTTCGTATTTTGAATCGAGGCCATACATCGATTGGGTCGCTTGCGTTTCGCCGCTGATGGCAGTCAACTCAGGAATCGCAGTTTGCATCTGAGACGCCAGCTCATAGTTCCGAATAGCGGACTCGATCCCATCGTGCGTACCGAACTGATCGCTCGCAAGCTTGTCCAGCTCGTTGATGAAATCGAGTTTACTGCGTTGGCGTTCGGCTGAACTCTCCAACGGCTGAACATTCGCGACCGCGGTCCCGTTGGGTTTAAAAACCGAGCCTTGATAGCTCGCGGGCAGAAATCCGCTACCGAAACAATCGAGACCGCCAGGCGGAATCAAGCCTCCATTAACGACCACGAATCCAGGCAGGTTTTGATTCACGCTTCCCAACCCATAGGTAATCCAAGCACCCATGCTCGGTCGTCCTTGCAGACCGCTGCCTGTATGCAAAAAGTAGTTCGCAAAGGTATGCTCTGGAAACTCCGACACCATCGAGCGAACAACGCATAGGTCGTCCGCACAGGTCGCGACGTTTGGAAACAAGTCACTTACGGGCAGACCGCATTGCCCGTACCGTTGAAACTTCCACGGGCTTGCCAGCACTTTGCCATTGTTGTTGAACTGCGTCGGCTCTAGCTTGAAATACGAACCGGGGTCTTTGCCGTTGTACCGATCCAGCATCGGTTTTGGGTCAAACGTGTCGACTTGCGAAGGCCCCCCATCCATGTACAGAAAGATCACAGACGTTGCTCTGGCCGGGTGATGCAGACCGTGGTTGTTAAGTCCCTGTCTCGAATCTAGCTTCTTCGCGCTTTGCTCGGACTCACTGCCATCAGCACCGCCGTATGCACCGCCGTAAACATTGCCGTAAACCGGGTCATGCATGAGCGCAGCGAGCGCAGTCAAACCAAACCCGGTGCCGAATTGTTGCAGCAGCTCACGGCGATTTACTGGCGTTGGGCGAAATCGATGGCAGTGGTTCATTGTGGCTATCTCTGAAAGATAAACTCTTTCTTGTTGATGAGGGCATGCGCAAAGTCTTGCCATAAGCCCTCGTCCTGCATCGTCCATCCATTTTGCTTGGCGTGTCGCTGCAAGAATCCCTGCGCTATCTTTAACTCGGCCTCGGATGCTTCACGCGAATAGGCAGTCAGAACCAACCATTTCACCCGAGCCTCAGGCGATGCGCCCTCCGCAATGGGATACCCATCGCACGCACGCTTGGCCCAAGCTTTCGCGAGTTCATTGACCAACGGATCATTCATCAGAATGAGGGCTTGCGCCGGTACGTTCGAGACATTGCGTCGTCCCATCGAGCTAAAGGGAGTGGGCGTGTCGAAAGCGACGAACATCGGAGATAAAAAGTTCCTGCGGACCTCGAGATAGATTGATCTACGATTGGAGCCGTCGAGTGGACCGCTCTTGCCTGGTCGTCCTCGACCATCCATGAACGAACTCAAGTAAACCGGTATTGGAGGTCCCATCATCGTTGGATCCAATCGGCCCGAGATACTTAGCAATGCGTCACGGATCACTTCGCCTTCCAGGCGTTTTTGAGGATGATGATGCCACCATTGGTTTTTCGGATCCAATTCCTGTGATTTGGAGTCGCTTCGGCTATTCATTTGATAGGCCCGTGACAGGACGATCTTTCGAATCATTTTCTTGATCGATTGTCCGTCCGCAAGAAACTGTGTTGCTAGGTGGTCGAGCAACTCGGGATGCAACGGCGGTTGACCAAGGACGCCGAAGTCGTCCGTCGTTGGCACAATCCCGCGCCCCATCAAGTGATGCCAAA
>JBBRGW010000220.1:0-6896 GCA_038223525.1 Pirellulales bacterium | reverse complement strand
ATGCTTCGCGACACAGATGGCGATTTGCGAGCCGACAAAACCGAAGTCTGGCTCGAGGGCTTTTCTACTGGCAATCCTCAGTTGCGAGCTAACCATCCGATTATCCAAGCGGATGGCTGGCTCACAATTGCAAGTGGACTGCGAGGAGGAAAAATAGTGGCAAGCCTGCCATTCGGGGCTGCAACCAAAGCACCACTCGACCTGGCCGGCTCCGACTTGAGAGTACACATGCTCACTGGTGAAATCGAAAGTATCGCTGGGCCCTCCCAGTTCGGTCTATCTTTCGATCAATTCGGACACCGATTTGGTTGCTCGAATCGGAACCCTTGCTTTGAAGTTGTTAGCGAGCGAGCAGATCTCAGCCTTAGTCCACTCTCCGGTTTGGCAACAGCGATTCGCGATGTCTCTCCAAGCAACGCCGCTTCACGTGTCCTCTCACTTGTGGATGCTTGGACGACCTCCAATCTTCATGCGGGCCAGTTCACTGCAGCCTGCGGCGTGTTGGTTACCCACAGCAGTCATTTCCAAAGTCCCGGGTATGCTACCGTCCTGACATGCGAACCAACCGGCTCGTTGGTTCAACGCCGATCTATCGTGCGCCAAGCTGGACTCTTGCAAGTCACTGCAGAGGATACGCAACAAGAATGGCTCGCAAGTCGCGATCCGTGGTTCCGCCCCGTCGACACTTACGAAGGACCCAATGGCGATATCTATGTCGTCGACATGTATCGCGCCGTCATCGAACATCCGGAGTGGGTGCCGGCGGAACTAAAGAATCGACCTGACCAACGGCTAGGTGACTCGCACGGCCGTATCTACCGCGTGATTCGCAAGAACAAAGAAACTTCCGAAAGAAACAAAATCGCGTTGGCGGCCAACAGCACGGAATGGTTGACACATCCTGATGCTTGGCAACGCAACATGGCCGCTCAATCGGTGCTCGAAGCCGCCGTGTCGGGAGACACACAGACTAAAATCACCCAGCTTCGAGAAATTTGCAATAATCACTCCGCACCGATCGGAGCGATTGCTAACGCATGTGCTCTGCTATCCGTGCTCGGTGGATTAGATGACTCAACCATCGAAATGCTATTCAAACATCCAAATTCCGACTTGCGATCGATGGTTTGGAAAACACTACGGCAATCTAAGGACACTGGGATTTCGAACTTGATCGCGGCCGCTTCCAAAACCATTGGCGATGCAGCCACTTCGATCGATGAGAAGCAATCGGCCGCTTGGTATATCGCTTCTCAACCAATAGCTCTCAAGAGTTTGGAACAATCGGTCGCCCCCGATCCATTTCTGGAGTTAGCCGCCGTATCACTCCATGATGCCAATGAGCAACCTCACCTTTGGATGGCAATAGCAGCTGCGTGCCATGACAATTTGTTCGGACTACTGGAGCAAATCCATGTTGCCGCAACAACCTTGAGCCCACAAATAGCAAGAGACAACCTCGTTCGCTTGGCCTCTCAAGCCGCTCAGAAGTCCCAACCGCCTGCCGGTTTTGATCTTCACACGTATGGAGACTGGATTGCAACAGAGACTGCCGAGATTCGATACCCACCGGCGCAATCACGCAATTTCGCGATTCTTGAGGGGATCGCTCGCTCGGGAAAACTTACGATTCAACCTGATAGCCCCATCGAACGACTCGCACTTACCCTCGCTACCTCGAACACGGACCCGGGCAACCAGCTAGCTGCCATCGCGATCCTCGCGTCGAGCCGATCGGATGCCGCGAAGACAATGGCTCTTAAGTCTCTCGATAGCTCGGACGTCAACTTGGTCAAGATCGCTCTAGTTACTTGCTCGGCGCATGACACCCCTGAGTTTGTAACGTGGTTGCTCGACCGATTCCCGTCCGCTTTGCCTGAAATCAGGCCGGAACTTTTCAATGCGATTCGAAGCCATCCGAAACGATTGTCGCTGCTGGTCGATCAACTTGAGTCGGGGCAGTTATCTGCGAAGATGTTTGATGCCTCTCAGATCCAATCATTAAAGGCATTGCGAGATCCCGTAGTCGCTTCGCGGCTTGCCAAGGTGCTCTCCGCAGCCATCAACCCCGATCGACAAAGAGTCGTCGACGAGTACTCGAAACAAGTGAAGTCGATGCAAGTGAACCAAAACACCTATCGGGGCAAATCGCTATTCGCCAAGAACTGCGGGGCTTGCCACCGACTGGATGGAATAGGTACTCAGGTGGGACCAGACATCTCGGATTCTCGCGAGCAATCATTTGAAAAACTACTCATATCGGTATTGGACCCAAATCGTTCGATCGACGCAAACTACTTCCGCTATCTAGTTCGTACCGACGAAGGGCAGGTGGTAGAGGGGTTACTGAAAGACGCCAATGCTCAAACGATCAGTTTGTTGGGTCAAAGCGGAACATTGACAACATTGCAACGCTCAGCCATCGAGGAGCTCAAGAGTTCCGGTACGTCGCTTATGCCAGAAGGGATCGAAGCGCAGATTGCACCCGAGGAAATGGCTGAACTTTTGTGGTACATCAAAAACTGGCGATACGCAGCGGAGAATGTTCCCGCTAACGCAACCATCAAGTAGTACATGTGCACGTGCCATCCCTTACTTGACAATTAGTTGCCGTTTTTCGTAGGACAGGCTTCCAGCCTGTCAATAAAAAGACAGACTGGAAGTCCGTCCTACACCGATAGTAACCGCATCAAGTACTCGATCGCCATTCGGTAAACTTCCGGCTCCTTGCTCGCTCGCGGGCCTGCTACGTTGAGCTTTCGTATGCCATTTGCAACGATCCAATCCCGAACCCTTTCTATACGGCCTGGGTGCGTCAACCGCACTTTAATGCATGGTTTGTTCAAGTTATCCGCGTAACGGCTTGTCCTAAGCGTGCCCCCTTCCAGGATCGATCGGTACAGCACGAGCGTCCCGTCGGAATCTTGCACGTTGCGTTTGGTTCGGTCCGAATATTTCGGAGAGAAGTGTTCTTGCAATTGGTATTCTTCCCCGATGGGGCCGTCTTCTGCGAGACGCCCCAACGGACACCAACCCCCATGCGCGATCTCCAATGCGATGGCGGCATCCAGCGCCGCGCGATCGACGCCCGTTTGCCCACCAGACACGATTCGATCTAGCAAGCCACAAGTCGGTTTACTTGCTTTAATCGCATTCGCGTGAATTGGGATTTTGGGAGCTGAATCGCTAATGATGGTTTGCTTTCAAGTCCGATCGTCGCTCCCCGAAGCACTCGCGAGCGATCCGTCCAAAACGATTGGGACGATCGGGTCGGTTATGGGGATTTTATGAACAGAACGAAATGTGTAACTGGCAGCGATTATCTAATTCTCAATGCCGGAATGCAAGTTAGGTTCTATCTTTGATTAGTTCGTCTCAAGACCCACCGTCCAGGACGCCCGAAGATGAGCTAAGAACGTTTTGAGTTTGCTTAATTTCCAGTCCAACATTAATAGATCGAGTCTCAGAGCGTGAACAAAGCAGGAACAATTCGGATAACCAGCAATCGCCTGCTTGCGTTTTGCTTTTCGATCGCCTTGGTTTCGATTGCCCTTGGGATGGCGTCGCCTCCGTCAGGCAAGGTAGACCCTCGCGACAAGCAATGGAAACTTGCTATCGATCCGCATAAAGTGCTCGGCGTGCAAAGTTGCGAAAAATGCCATGCCTCCGAAATCCAAATTTGGAAACGTACTCCACACAGTGACACTTTCCTTACGCTGCACCGCAAGCCTGAGGCGCAAAAGATCGCAAACAAACTTGGAATTGCAAACTTCAAGAGCGATTCCAATTGCATTCAATGCCACTACACCATGGGGCAAGCCGAAAACAGCCTGGACGCTATTGCAGGCGTATCCTGCGAATCCTGTCATGGACCGGCCAAGGACTGGATCGCTGTCCATAATGACTACGGCGGAGCCAATGCTACCCGAGCACAGGAATCGCCCGAACATCGCAACAAGCGACTCACGACCAGCATCGACTTTGGAATGCGAAACCCCGTCAACGTCTATCTTGTTGCTCAAAGCTGCTACCGATGCCATACCGTACCCGACGAAAAACTTGTGAACGTTGGCGGCCATAACGCAGGAAGTCTCGATTTCGAATTGGTAAGTTGGTCGCAGGGTACAGTCCGACACAATTTTGTCCGAACTGATGGCAAGGTCAATGCGGAAGAGACCCCAGCGCGCTTGCGAACGCTCTTCGTAGCAGGCATGGTCGCCGACTTGGAGTTCAGCATGCGTGCCACCTCCCAGGCGACCGAGAAAGCGACATTCGGCGTTACCTCCGCTCAACGAACTGCGAGATCGCTTGAACGATTGAAATCGGCTCAATCCAAACTCAATCATCCGATCTTAGCAGAGACGATCGCCATTGCGCAATCGGTATCTCTCAAGTTAAACAATAGAGAACAATTGGAACAAGCAGCCGCGAAAATCAACGAAATGGGTATCCGCTTCGGGGCCACGGTTGGCGGCGACGAACTTGCAGCCATCGATTCCTTTGTCCCACCAAAGAACAAATGGAAGTAATCGCCAAAAAACACGTTTCTCCGCGCGAAAATCGCGTTCGAAGCAGCAGCTTTGAATGCGATGCGTTGGCAATGGACGCCATCCTCGGCTTGAACGCGATCGGCGAAAAGAGCTTCCGGCTAGACACCCCGCAACCAGCCGTTACCCCCAAGATTGAAGCATGGAGAAGTCCACAGGCAATCGACTGGGCCTCACCGAAATCTTCGACGACGGCTCTGCCAGCTGAAGTTTACGCACCTACGGAAATTGTATCCGTGGAGAGCCTTCACGATCCATTGAGTCTCGAAACCGAGCCTGCGATGAAGCGCTCGAGATTGCTCCGCCTGCTGGACCAACAGCAATCATGGTATGATGCCCAGCAACAGGCTGCATTCGCAGCGGAACAACTCTTATCACTGTGCGAGCATCATCAGCAGCAATGGCTTCATCCGAATCAGCAAACTCCCTGAGCAAAGCAAATTCTCTAAGCCCATCTCTGAATCCTTCTCCGCAATCGCCTTCGCATTTTGAGTTTGCACCAATCGATCGGGTATTGATTATTGGTGCGGGTTGGACGGGTCGACAAATCGCAGGCCAAATGGCCGCACATGGACTCGACGTGACGCTCATCGACAGCAATTCGCAAGCGCTTCAAATATCTACGGCTTGGATTCTTGACCAACACGAGTCTTTCGCGGAGCAAGGATACTGGCCCGATGTTAGTCGCGAACGTTTGGCCAATCGCGTTCATTCGGCCGCGTCTATCGACGACGTCACCGGCGATTTTGATTTGATATTGGAGTCCGTTAGCGAACAATTTTCTCTAAAGCGACGGATCATCAAGGCCTACTCAGAACGCTTCGCAACGCCAACGATCATCGCTTCAAATAGTTCCTATTTTACACCGTCGATGATGCAACCTCATTGCTTATCCCCGGGACGCTTTGCAAACTTGCACTTCCATGTCCCCATTTGGAGAGCAACGCTGGTCGATATTGCTTCGGGTCCAATGACCGATGACGCAACCCTGCAAAGGCTGGTTGTATTAGCGATTCGAATTGGACAAACACCTTTAGTTCAACGGGTTGAGAACCCGGGTTATGTTTTCAATTGGATGCTCAAGGCGTTACTGCAATCGGCATTGCAATTGGTCGATCGCAAAGTGGCCCTGCCTTCGGATATCGATATGGCTTGGCGGAAAGTAACCGGGATGAATATAGGACCATTCGGCATCATGGACCAGATCGGAGTCGACCTTATTCACCAAACTATGTCGCACGCACGCTTCGTCGACGGCGACGAGGAATGGCAACCGCTTGTCGATATCTTGCAGCCCTACGTAGACAGTAATCGACTTGGAGTCAAAACAGGCCAAGGCTTCTTTGACTACTGAAGTAGGCCCCTCGTGCCGAAAGTGCCCCCCGCGAAAAACGCTTGAGGCTTTCAAACCTCGAACGATTTCATGCCTAACCGCTCGAAGCCCTCAAGCCTCGAACGCGGCAAGTAGGAAAAACCCCACTCAGAAAAACCGCTATGCCGAATTAGAGATCCGATAGACCTTGCACTCGACGGTTTGATACAATCGAGCGTATGCCGATAGGCGTTTTCTAAAGTGATCCACGATATGCAAGGACTCCCAACCGTGAAGTTTCTTTTAAATTGGTCCCGTCCCCTTTTCGTTTTCGGATTGGGTTTGTCGGTGTTGTCACCCAGTTCATTTGGAGAGGACTGGCCACAATGGATGGGAGCGAAACGGGACAATGTCTGGAACGTAGCCAAACCGCCACAGAGCTTTAAGCCGGGTAGTCTCAAGCCGAGTTGGACCGCGCCGGTCGCTGGCGGGTATGCGGGTCCAGCAGTGGTGGGCGACCGCGTTTACGTTACGGATCTGGTTACCAAAGCCGAAGTGAAAGTGGACAACTTTGGACGTCGAGCCATGGACGGTACTGAGCGCGTCCTTTGTTTGGATAACAAAACGGGTAAGGTGCTTTGGAAGTATGAATACCCAGTAAACTATGCGATTTCTTATCCGGCCGGTCCACGCTGTACGCCCGTCGTGGACGGCGACCGAGTCTACACCTTAGGTGCAGAAGGCGATTTGATTTGTCTCGAAACGGCGAAAGGAACTTTGGTTTGGTCGATCAAGCTCAAAGAGCAGTACAAGACCAATTCGGCCCTGTGGGGCTATGCCGCACATCCATTGATCGATGGTGATCACTTAATCACTTTGGCTGGTGGCGAAGGGTCGCATACCGTTTGCCTTGACAAGAAAACAGGAAAGGAAATCTGGCGATTTGGGACAGCGCCTGAACAAGGTTACTCGCCACCAACAATCATCAATGCGGGGGGCAAACGCCAACTGATCCTTCCGAATCCGATCGCGATCAA
>JBBRGW010000219.1:0-6897 GCA_038223525.1 Pirellulales bacterium | reverse complement strand
GGGAAAGTATTTTTTGCACCCTCGGACGGCATTTGTTGGGTAGAAGCGGATTTGGATCTGAGTCGTAAACCAAGTGGCATTGAAATCCATCACTTGTCACTTGGTGAAGACGCAATAACCAGCAAACCGCTTCGAACCGGTGCGTTCGCAAATCATGAACGCAGCGTCCTTTTTACTACTGGGGCTGCGGAAGGATCGACACTATGCATCCTAGACGCGAGCTCAGCTAAACCGATAGTTACGAAACTATCTATCCCGGTTGAAAAAGGGCTCTCTCTCACAACGCCAAAGGCAATTTCGTTAGGGGTACAAGGTAAGCAGTATGCGTTCCTTTTCGCGGATCGCCGGGACAGCGAACTAGCCGAGTCGTTGCATATCGTCGACTTAGACCCGAATAGCGATGGCAACTACTCCGATGCTAAATTGACGAAGTCCATCGCAGTCGGTGCAAGCAAGATCGAAGGACACAATGGTCATCACGAAATATGCTTTGTGCCGCAACGCAAGCTTGCGATGCTCTCGAATCCAGGCGACGGGTCCATTTGGGTACTCTCGCTCTCCGACTTAGAAGTGCAAGCCAAGATCAGCTTGTCGGGCACGCCAACGCGGCTGGTTGCCGTCGGCGGTTAGTCGGCGCATCCCGCGTCAAACGAGTTGCCCAATCTATCTTTTAGGGTCCTTTACTTCATTACATTTCAAACGAGATAAACATGAGCTTTTACGGAAATCATCGCAGTGGAATTAGAAAACGTCGGGCATTCACCTTGGTGGAGCTGCTCGTTGTCATTGCTATCATAGGAATCTTAGTCGGACTGTTGCTACCAGCTGTGCAAGCGGCTCGCGAAGCCGCTCGGCGTATGCAATGCTCGAACAACTTGAGGCAGATGGGACTTGCGACTCTCAACTACGAGTCGACATTTGGACGACTGCCAGGCTTGACGGGTTCGAGCTCCTTTTCACCCCAAGCTAGAATCCTGCCCTACATTGAGCAGGGCAATCTTTCTAATCTGATCGACTACTCGGTGCCTCTTTACGTTGGGCCTGCATTTGCAGCACGGCTCAATGTATTGCATGCGGTGGCTGCAGGCACCGTACTACCCGTCATGCAATGTCCAAGCGATCCGGCAGAGCCTTTGTTTGACATAGTGCTGTCGAACACTCTGCCAGGAAAAGTTGCCGGACTAAACTACATGTACTCGTACGGGAGTGGCACAGGTACCAACTACGACGATCGCTATGCCACCGACGGATTCGTCTGGGAGAATTCATTCGCCAAGCTGTCGGTTATCACCGATGGATTGAGCAACACAGTCATGCTTTCTGAGACACTCAAAGGGGACAAGATTGTTTCGACAGGGGCTATGCCGCAGAGACCGCATCGACGAATCGGTTCGTGGGGCGGTTCCTCCTCGAATCCTCCAGGTGTTCCAGGGTTCGTATTGGGCTCTACCATTCGCGACCCGGACTTAGCCACTATTGCACAATCCATCACTTCGTGGAGAGGCTTGCGTGGCGAGAGTTGGATCCGAGGCGTGCCTTATGCCGTCGTTACCAACGGCTATTTAACTCCCAACAGTCGGACTCCGGACGTGAATGTACACGGCCGCGGCTGGTTTGGGCCCCGCAGTATGCACAGTGGTGGCGCTCAAGTAACACATGGTGATGGCAGCACGCGAATGGTAAACGACAGTATCGATCGAGCGGTCCATATCTCGCTGCATACTAGCAATGCTGGAGATATTGCACGGATCGACGACTAATGAGTGAGGTGTAACGAAGAATTTTGGTAGCGGAAATCGCGAAGAGTTTCGGTTTGATCCATACAGGGGTACACGATGCGAAGTTCACTTTGGATACTCCTGTTGTTGGCTTTGTCGCTACCAGCATGTTCTGGCAAAGCAACGCAACCTATTTCTAAGTACAAAGCCTTGGTGAAATACAAGAGCACTATCCTCACCGACGTTCGTATGGACATTTTTCAAGAATTGGGTTCCGAGTGGAAAGTGGTTTCAAGCGGACTACCTACGGTCACAGAGCCGTTCTATCTTTTACCCGTTTCGTCCGCGATTTCCTTCGATCCGACGAAACCAACACGTGTTACCATCGAATCGGTGGGAGCTGGCGTGTTGACTATCAAGTCGATTTATCGAGACCAAAATCGCAGTCCTATCAAACTAACGATGCCTACAAATGCAACAGATCCAATCGTGCTTGAATTGCCCGACGGGGCGATTGGCAAATAGTCTCGATGTCGTCGTGAACATGACTGGAGGGACTAAATTGACCTGACTGACTTTATTGACGACCGGAGTGAATGTCAATCAGGTCAACATACATTGACGTCAATAACGTCAATAACGTCGATAAGGTCATTAACGTCAATAAGGTCATTTCGGTCGAACGCCGCACGGCGTCCCCAAGTCGAGTTGAGCGCTCACCCACCGATCTGGTACATGGCTCGCTCGGGCTGCTGGAAATCACTTGAAGAAATCCCGTGTGACGCATACTTGCTTTGAATGCACTTCGCCGCGACCCCATACAGTTCTGCGTCGCTTGCATTGGAATCACAAGCCGCTTTCAGATCCCATTCTTCGCGGCCAAAGAGGCAGTTGCGTAACTTGCCATCAGCGGTCAAACGGATGCGGTTGCAAGACTGACAAAACGGCTTCGATACCGGGTCTATGAAACCAACTCCTCCACTGCCATCTTGGAACCCGAAATCGCTTGACGGCTGTGCAGGGTCCAATCTCGCGATCGGTGCAAGAGGCCCGAAATGGGTTTCCAGGTGCGCGCGCAACTCGCTGCCGTTGACCACTTGCTCTTGACTCCATTGTCGATCCGCATCCAACGGCATAAACTCAATAAACCGAATAAACAAATTGCGTTGCCTCGCAAACTCCACCAATGGGATGCAATCTTGCAAGTTAATCTCACGGAGAACCAATGCATTGAGTCGCACTTTCAATTTGCTTTGAACGGCTGCATCGATCCCTGCCAGCACGCGATCCAAACCATCTCGACGCGAAATCATTTGAAATGCGCTCTCTCGCAGTGTGTCCAGCGATATGTTGACGTGCGTCAATCCAGCCGACTGAAGCGATGCAACTTTGTCCTCCAATAGCATCGCATTGGTGGTCATGGCAATTTGCTGTAAGCCTGGAATTGCAGAAAGTTGTCCAACCAACTTCTCTAAGCTAGGGCGCATCAAAGGTTCGCCGCCGGTTAGCCTGACTTTGCGAACCCCCGCTCGCGTCAATACTGACACGATGCGAGCGATCGATTCGTAGCTCAATAAACGGTGTTGCGGCAAAAAACCTAATACCTTTTCCGGCATGCAATATCGACAACGGATGTTGCATGCATCGGTAACACTGATGCGCAGCGATTCATGCACTCTACCAAACGTATCCAACAACGGTGGAAAGCTTTCTGTCTGTCCAACAGTGGGTTGTGTGTCAGTCGATGCCTTCATGTGTTTGTTGTGGGATGGATCCACTTGGGAGGCTGGGCAGCGAACCATTCTTTCTTCCAAATTGGGACCTGCTTCTTGAGTTCATCGATGAGCCATTTGCCGGCCTCAAATGCATCGCTTCGATGCGGTGTGCTAACGATGACCGCCACGCTAGCCTCCTTGATCTCGACCCGCCCCAAGCGATGTACAAGAGCAATCGATTTGATTGGCCAGCGCTCGCAAGCGATCCGCTCTAGTTCAGCCATTTTGGCCACTGCCATTTCCCGGTAGCCTTCATATTCAAGGTATGCGGTTTCCGTTCGACCTGTTTCGGCATTTCCTGTCCAGCGACGAGTCGAACCCAGAAACAGAACCGTCGCACCGCATTCCTCATCGGCGGATTCCGCCAACAATTTATCGATTGGAATGGGGCCGTCCACTAGTTCGATCATATCTTGAGTTTGTTCTTGGTAACGTGAGACTCGGGCTTGAGGCCGAGAATGGCGTGAGCTTCCAGTTTGCAATGAATCAACGCTAGCAAGCTGGTAGCTTACCCCACTTTTAGCCCTGCAAAGCATTAGTCTAACTGAACATCTTTATCCTGTCATATGCATTCTGCCGGTGTTACTTCTTATCCAGCAAACTCCGAATCGACATGCCGCCCGTGAGATTGAATACCTTTTTGAAGCCGCTGCTCTTGAGCCAAGAAGCGGCGACATGGGCGCGTTTACCAGAATGACACACAACGACTGTGGTGCGTTCCGGATCCAATTCCCCTAAATGCCCTGAGAAACCGTCGACTTCAATCGGAACGGCTCGCGCAAGCGGCAATTTTTCACGCTCGGTCGGAGTTCGCACATCTACTATTTGCATCTCCGATAAATCGGCATTCGGCAATACCAATTGAGGAATTCCATCAAGATCATTGCAGGCGGTAAATGCCGCCATATGGATTGGGTCTTTAGCACTTCCATAGGGTGGTGCGTAGGCGAGATCCAATTGAGCTAGCTGAAAGACGGTACCGCCAAAAAACATGGATGTAGCCAAAATGTCGATTCGTTTGTCGACTCCGTCGCCACCAACTGCTTGGGCGCCGAGCAGTTTCCCGTCGTCCGGCGAATACAGAATCTTGAGTTGCATCGATTGCGAGCCTGGAAAATACGAAGCATGGTGGGCCGCTTGAATGATGGCCGTTCTAAACGCGATCTTATCGGCGACCAAGCTCCTTTCGTTCAATCCAGTGCAGGCTGCCGTAAGGTCAAAAACTCTAACGATCGAGGTTCCGAACACTCTCCCCATCGGTTCGCTTGAACCCGTTGCAGCGTGAGTTCCTGCGACTCGTCCGGAACGATTGGCCGGGCCCGCCAATGGATTAAGTCCACGCTTGCCCGTCACCCCATTTTCGTACTCGACAATGTCACCAACGGCGTAAATACTCGGATCGGAGGTTTGCATGAATTCGTTGACCTGCACGCCCCCTTGTTCGCCGAGTTGTAGACCGCATTGGGAAGCTAGCGCCGTACGAGGCCTAACTCCCGCTCCCACTATCAATAGATCCAATGGCAGAACCGTTCCGTCCTGCAGTGTTCCAGAAACCGCTCGTCCATTCTCAAGCTTCAATGCAACGATTGGGTTGCCAAGCTGCAATGCAATCGATTTGGATTCGAGGTGGTTCTCGACCATTTTTGCAAAGACCCGATCCAGTCGTGTTAGGATTTGCGGATCGCGCTCGACCAACGTTACCTTAACGCCGCGTCGATGAAGCTGCTCGACCACTTCAAGACCAACGAAACCGCCACCTACCACCAACGCATGCTGGACAGACTCGGATTGCAATTGGGACATGATCCCATCCATGTCGGCCAACGTCCATAAATGAAAGGCATTGCTCGGCATCGGCGAACAATAGTCTGGAACGTTAGGCTCTGCCCCTGTTGCTAGAATTAGTCGATCGTAAGCGATGGAGGTTTGGTCGTTGGTCAATCGATCCACCACCGTGACAGTTTTATTCTGTCGATCGATCGCAATCGCTTCGCACTGAGTTCGAACGCGAATTCGGAACCGATCCCAAAATAACTCTTGCTTTGCCACAATCAGGCTTTGTCTCTTTTCGATTTCCCCTCCGACATGGTACGGGAGTCCGCAGTTTGCAAAAGAGACCACCGAGTTGCGTTCAAGCATGGTTATCTCTGCAGTTGCATTGACTCTCCGGGCTCGAGTCGCCGCCGAAGCTCCGCCAGCAACCCCACCTATAACTACAATACGAAGCGGACTGATTTGGCTATTCAATTTTTCCTTCTTTCTCAATCGATACTGCGTCGGAACTTAGCTTTGAGCTTCATTGATTCTTGCGTTGATCAGTGGATTGTATCAAGTCCCTCGATTTCTGCTCCGCCCTCATGTTTAACCCGCACCGCGGCGAGGGACGATATCACAATCTTCCCTGCCGTCCGCGCCCGACGCTCAAGGACCTCGGGCGCTTAAATATTTTAGTCGCATCGAACGACCACTTTGCCGAAGTGTTTGCCGCTTACCAAATACTCAAAAGCCGCTGGCGCATCCATCATTTCGAAAACGCGATCGATGACTGGATAAAGATTTTTGCGTTCGAGAAACTCGTTCATCGCTACAAACTGATCGCGTGGCCCCACATAGATGCCATTGAGTTGGACATTCTTAGCAAGCAACGGGAACAAGCTGGTTGCAGGTGAACCAAAGCCGGTCAATACACCGATCAATGCGAGATGCCCACCTGCCGCAATCGACTTCATCGATTGTTCGAGAGTTCCCGGCCCGCCAACTTCCACAACATGGTCCACACCTGCACCGTTGGTTAGCCGAGTTACTTCGTCCGCCCATTGAGGATATGTTCGATAGTTGATTGTTTTCGCCGCGCCGAGCTCTACGGCTTTATGAAGTTTGTGGTCATCGCTTGACGTGATGAGCACCTCGGCCCCCAGGGCAACTGCAAACTGGAGCGCGAAGATCGAGACACCGCCAGTCCCGAGGCAAAGAACGCTCTGGCCGCTTTCCAAACCACCGCGACAGGTCAACGCATACCAAGCGGTGAGCGCGGCGCAAGGCAACGTGGCCGCTTGTTCAAAGTCGAGATGGTTCGGGATTTTGACCAGTCCGGACTCGGGGAGGCAAATTTCCTCTTGCAGCATTCCGTCTAAGGTGCCGCCAAGGTCATTTTTGTGATGCCGCATTTCGAATCGGCCAGATTGCCAAGTCTGAAAAAAACAACCTGCCACACAATCGCCAACTTGCCATTGTGTCACGTTCTCCCCGCAGGCGATTACTACTCCGGCACCGTCCGAAGCGGGGACACGACCGTCCACCATCCGGCCCGCAAGGTTTCTCCAGGCGATAACGTCGCGATAGTTGAGCGAGACGGCTCGGATGCGGACCAAGACCGAGTTGGGAGGTATTGCGGTCGGTGGAAT